>WTGD01000367.1 GCA_011523725.1 Nitrospinota bacterium | reverse complement strand
GCCACGCGTCGAACTTCATCTTCCCCACCGATCACAACCGCGAAATCACGATGCTGACATTGGAGAGCCAGCGCCAGTACGCCGCGCTCGGAGTCAACACCACGTGCGGCGGCATCGAAGTGGCGCGTACGGACGCCCGCATGGAAGAGCTGCGCCGGCGGATGACCTCGGCTCTGTGCTGGGGCATCGAGGCCGAGCTGCTTGATCCCGCCGGGGTGGTCGCCAAGGCGCCGTTCGTGAACGGCGACGTGATCCTGGGCGGCTTCTACACGCCGAGCGTCTCGGTGGTCGACCCGGTCCGGGCCGGCGCGATCATGCGCGAGAGGGCGCAGGCCAGGGGCTCGCTGACTGTACTGGACAACACCGAGGTCACCGGGCTTGAGGTATCGCGCCCGCCGTTCGGCCGTCCGCGGGTCCGGGCCGTGGCGACTTCGCGCGGCGTGATCGAGGTGGAACAGGTGGTGATCGCGTGCGGCGTCTGGAGTCCGCGGGTCGCCGCGCTCGCCGGAGCGAGCATCCCGCTGACCCCGGCGGTGCACCAGATGGCCGACATGGGCCCCATCGACCTGCTGCAAAGGACGGGAAACGAGATCGACTATCCGATCGTCCGCGACATGGACACCTTCATGTACGAGCGGCAGAGTCACGAGGCGATGGAGATCGGCTCGTACGCCCATCGCCCCATCCTGGTGCACCCCGACGACATTCCCTCCGTCGCTGAGGCGGAGCGCACGCCCACCGAGCTGCCCTTCACCGGCGATGACTTCGCCCCGCAGCTCGAGCAGGCCCGGGAGATTATGGGCGAGTTGCTCGCCGGCTCCGAAATGCAGTATTCGGTGAACGGACTGCTCTCCCTGACCCCGGATGCGCACCAGGTGCTGGGCGAGACCGCTGAGGTGGAGAAGCTCTGGTCGGCGGCGGCCGTCTGGATCAAGGAGGGGCCCGGCACCGCGCGCCTGATCGCCGAGTGGATCACCCACGGCTATCCGCGTATGTGCGATCCGCACGGCTCGGACATTACGCGGTTCTACCCGCACGAGCGGACCGAACATCACATCAGGCAGCGCTGCCGCGAACACTTCAACAAGACGTACGGAATCGTGCATCCGCGTGAGCAGTGGGCGTCCGAGCGCGGGGCGCACCGAGCGCCGTTCCACGATCGCACCGCGGACCTGGGCGCCGAATTCTTCGAAGCGCACGGCTGGGAGCGGCCCCAGTGGTACGCGTCGAACGAGGACTTGGTCGCCCATTACGGCGTTTCGGACCGCCCGCACGAATGGGATCGCCGCTGGTGGTCGCCGATCATCAACGCGGAGCATCTCCACATGCGCGAGAAAGCCGGGATCGTGGATTTGAGCGCCTTCCAGATCTTCGACGCCTCAGGCCCCGGCGTCGTGCCCTACCTGGAGCGGTTGACGGTCAACCCCTGCGATCGTCCGGTGGGCTGCTCGATCTACACCCCGCTGCTGACGCCCGACGGCGGGGTCCGCGCCGACCTCACCATACAGAGGCTGGCGCATGATCGGTTCCGGGTCGTGACCGGCGTCTTCGACGGCGCGCGCGATGAGGTCTGGTTCCGCCGCCATCTGCCCGAGGACGGCTCGGTCCAGTTCGAGAACCAATCCTCAGCACTCTGCACCATCGGGGTATGGGGACCGGATGCCCGCGCGCTGCTCTCAGGGATCGCCGACGCCCCGCTCACACAGGAAGCGTTTCCGTATGGAACGGCCCAGGAGGTGATTATCGACGGCGTTCCGACGACGATGCTACGCATTTCCTACGTGGGCGAGAGCGGATGGGAGATCTACACGCCCACGTCGCACGGCGCGCGCCTGTGGGACGCGATCCGGGAGGCGGGCCGCGCCTTCGACGCCCGGCCCGTCGGCATCGGCGTCTACGGCACCACGGGACGCCTCGAGAAGGGATACGCGCTCATGGGCGCCGATCTCACCGCCGAATACTCGCCGGTGGAAGCGGGTCTGGCGCGGCCCCGCGTGAAGGCCGCGGAATTCATCGGGAAACAGGCCTACCTGCAGGCGCGCGCCGAAGGTCCGGCGGCGAAGCTGTGCGCGCTGACGGTTGACGATCACGCCAGCGAATCCGGGGTGCCCCGGTTCCCCGCCGGCAGCAGCGAACCGATCCTGACACTTGATGGCGAGCGCCTCGTCGACGCCAAAGGGCGGACGTCATACGTCACCTCGGCCGGCGCGGGGCCCTCCCTCGGCAAACACCTCCTGCTGGCCTATCTGCCGATCGATCAGGCGGCGGCCGGCACCAAGCTGCAGGTACAATACATGAACGAGCGCTTGCCCGTGAGCGTGGCTTCGCCCTCGGCGATGTTCAACCCCGAGAACACCCGCATGAAGGCATAGCCGGACTAGGCGCCGGACGGCCCGGCCGCCGCAGAGAGAGAAGAGAACCATTCCCCCCTGGTGATCAATCCCGACTGTGTAGCGTGGATATTTACTCCCCCCTTGAGGGGGTCGGGCTTCCCGAGGGGAAAGCCCGACAGAGGCCGAGCGGTTTGTGCGAAGGCCGATGTGGTGGGGGGACATGCCACAGAAAAGCTCTCCCCACCGAGTCAGCCTTCACCTGTCGGTTCGGCTTCCTCGTCTGGCTTTCCCCTCGGGAAGCCAGACCCTCAAGGGGGGAGTGAAATTCAAAAGCGAGTGTGCAACCCAAAATCGACTCAAGGGGGCTTTTCAACAGCCCCTCATCAATCGCGTCAAACGCTCGCTCATCACTCGCGTTTGACCCCCACCACCTGCTCGAACACCGCCACCGGATCGAAATCCGCCATCTCCACTCGAGGCAAAGAAAGGCCGGCGTACGCACCCGCCGCATGGAATTTTTCAAGCAGTTCCTCATCGCTCAGCGGTCTTTCCGGCATCCCGTAAGCCATGCCGCAGAACCCGGCCGCTGAGCGGCCGTCATTGAGAGTCAACGTGAGGCGGATGCTTTCGGGGTATTTCGCGCGCATCTCGTCGGTGGAAAGATCCGGGTCGCGCTTCACACCCACCCGCGCCATGAGGGCGGCCTTCTCGGGACTGACGGCGCCGGGCGCCAGGTCTTCAAACCGAACCCGGCCATGAAGCGCGGCGCAGGCCAGGGCGTAAGGCAGGCTGAACTGCATCTGTTGCGGTATGGCCGGATTCGGAAATACGAGACTCTCATAGACGAGTTGCGGCACCTCGGCGTGAACCCCTGCGACCTCATCAGCACTCGCGCCGAGTTCCTCCATGAGTCCGTTCATCTGTTCGATGGCCGCCAGCGCCGCCGAGCAGACCGGACTGATCTTGAACAGCAGGCCCGGGTCGCACAGGCGCCAGCGCCGGCCGATGGTATCAATCTCAGCACCGGCGGCGACGCCGCGGTTCAGCAGTTGTAGAAAACCCCGTTCGTCCTCGAACGCAGTTTCAGGGCCGGTAAGCCCCGCCTTTGCCGCTCGGGCGAGGGTAACGGCCCGGCGCGCGGTCTCGCCGACGAGCAGCGGCTTGGCGTCCGTGCCCAACACGGCCTTCCCGCCGCCTGTGGCGGCCGCCGCCAAGCCGAGCGCGCTTGTCATCGCGTCCTCATCGAGTTCCAGTAGGCATCCTGCGGCGGCCGTCGCGCCCGTGAGTCCCAAGGTGACCGTGCTCCACCATCCCTGGAAATAATGATCGTGCGTGCAAATATCGGCGAGGGTGTAGGCCACCTCGGAACCCGCGACGAAGGCGCGGCGAAGCGCGTCGGGGCCGGAGCCCAGTTCCTGCGCGAGGCCCAAGGCGGCGGGAAGCACCACCGCCGATCCGTGCATGATCCCCGTATAGGAGGTATCGTCGAAGTCCCAGACATGCGCCGCCGTTCCGTTGATCAGCGCCGCTGCTTCCGCGTCCGCCCTCCCGCCGGTCGCGAGCGTCGCCTGCCCTTCCCCGCGCGCCGCTATCTGAGCCAGGGCGCGAACCGATGGATGCGCGCCCCCTGCCAGCATGACGCCCAGGGTGTCGAGCATGGCCCTGTCCGCAGCCGTCCTTACATCGGAGTCGATATGCTCCAGACCGCAGGCGAATTTTGCGAAACGCCGGGCGATTGAGGGTGTTTTCATGTGGCTGCGCTGTACCTGGGCGGGGGAAATGAGGCCGTAACGGAGGTTACCGCTACGGGTCCCGCCAAGAATAAACCATTCGGGAAATTTCGGGAACCAGGAAACCACGAGCGGCGCCAGAAAACGCTAGCGTTCCGGCGGGCGTCATTACAGGACATATAAGTCCGCTCACATGGGGCGTTTCCTTAGCGGCATGGAGGTTCACGCGACGCGCGTAGGCGCGATGATTTCGTGTTTCGTAGGGACAACCCTCCGTGGTTGTCCTGCTCTCCGTGGTTGTCTTTCATTAGGACAGGCACGGAGGCCTGTCCCTACGGGGCTTTTTCAACACCCCCTCCTCCCCTTCACCCACAGCGCCGCGCGGCGCAATCTTTGGAACCAGGGATAGAACGCGCGGGCGCGCTTTGGATTCGAGGCGAACCACCTGGAGAGCCTCCCGAACCAGTCGGTCCCGCTCGCCATCACCTCGAGCGCCGTCATCGCCTCGGCGCCCTGGTAGCGCCGCCCATCCAGGACGAGAACCATCCCCTCATCCACCTCGCAGCCGGCCTCGCGCAACTCACTGATGAGTTCGGGCGCCTGGTTCGCGTCGATGAGCGTCAGAGGCCGTCCGGCCGGCGTCTTGAACCCCGATTTCCGCGCATAGAAGCAGCAGAACGGACACTCGCCGTCATAGAGCAGAAAGTCGCCCTGCGCGGATGCGTCGGCGGGTTCGGTGCGCTCGGCCTCGGGTGAAGTCATCATCGCCTCCTCCGTTTCCACGTCCGCATTCTCCGCGCGTGAGGACGGCGAAGCAAGCGAGTGCGCTGCGCGGCGACCTTTCATGCTCCGAAGGGCAGGGTTCTGTCAGGATGGGGTGGATAGCCTTTGTAGGGCGGACCTGTGTGTCCGCCCGCCTTTAGGCATCCGTCTTATAACGATAACGGAGTGATAAAACACGGCGAACGCAAAGGGCGGACACACAGGTCTGTGGGACAGCCCCGAGGAGGGGCTGTTACTACAAAACCATTGCACCCCCACCGCTTAGAGGAGTTATTCAACAACTCCAGCAAACGGAGAATGTCTCAAGCCGCCCCATCCTGAAGGAGCGCCCTCAGATTCTCCGCCGCGAGCTTGGCCGCCGTCGGCAAGTCGGGTTTGGAGACGATCTGGCACGTCAGGTAGCCGTCATAGCCTATCGAGCGCAGCGCACCGATGACCTCGCCGAAGGGAATGTGCCCGCCACCGGGATAGTAGCGGTTGTTCTCGGCGATGTGCATGTGGCCCAGAAGCTCTCTCGACTCGACGATGGGAGCGGTGAACGATGCCTCGTCCGCGTTCATGTGGTAGGTGTCGAGCATGAGGACGAGCGCCTCGTGGCCGAGTTCCCGGCAGAGCGCCGCGCCTTCGGCCGCCGTGGTGACGTTGTTGATCCAGTGGCTGCACAAGGGTTCGAGATAGAGTCTGGCTCCCTGCGCTGCGGCCTCATCCGCGAGGCCGAGGAGCGCGTCGCGCATCCAGCGGAGGGAATCCTCGCGCCGCTCGTCCTCGCAAAGATTCCCGCGTGAGGAGCCGATCACCATGCCGCACCCGAACCTCTGCGCCATATCGAGCGCGTCCAGGTGGCGGCGATACGATACTTCTCTTATCTCGGGGACGGGGTGGCACAGCCATATCCTGTCCTGAAAGCCCATGGCCGCCGTGTGGATCATCGAGACGGATAGTCCCCGGCTTGTGATCTGCTTCTCTATCCCGTCCAAATCGAGTTCGGCTGGCTTTCGTACCGAGAGCTCCACCGCCTCAAAACCCGCCTCGGCGATGCAATCGAGGTTCCCCTCCAGGGTCCCCTGCGCGCTCGGGAGGTTGGGCGTGGAGATGTCCGGCGTGGCGATCTGATAGCTGAGCTTCATATGGAAGGCTCCTCTGCTCCCATTGCGCCCCAGGAGGCGGCGCGGTGCGGCGTTATCTCTATCATCCAGGCGTGGATCGTGATGGGCCCGCGGTATTGCGCGTATTTTTCGCGGAGAAGCTCCGCCGCCTTCTCATACGCTGCTGTGTCCATTTCGGCATGGATGATCCTCCCGCTCCCGAAGATGAGGGCGAAGCCGAGTTTCGCCCAGTCGTCTTCGTAATGATCCACCAGGAACGAGACCTGCGCGTTCTCGCGGATGTTGTCGAGTCGTTTCAGCCGCTCGACGTCTTTTTTCTGCTTGCCGTCCACCGGGATATAGATTTTCCCGTCCAGGGCGGCGAAAACGACGGGCACGACGTGAGGCGCAGCGTCCTTGCTTGCCGTCGCCAGCCGCGCCACGCGCGCGCGTTTCACGAAACGCCAGGCGTCATCCGTAAGCAAAGGCGCCGTCATTTCGCCTCCCCGTAGCCCCCGCCACCCGGCGTGATGAGCGTCAAGGTGTCGCCCGGCTCCATGTCCGTGGTGACCTTGGGGTCGATTTCGCGCTCGTTGATGCGCACCTGCCCCCGCCCGCCGTGGCCGCCGCCGAGCAACCCTGGTGCTGCCGATTTCGTGCGCTCGGCCATGAACGAGACGGTGATGCGCGCGGGCGAGTCGTTCCTAAAGACGATCCGCTGCCCGCAGCCGCCCCGGAACTTCCCGGCGCCGCCGGAATCCCTCAGAATCGTCTTCTCGATCAAGGTGAAGGGGGTGATGCGCTCGATGACTTCGATCGGCGTGTGGGAGACGTTGCTCGGATAGCTCAGGCACGCGTGGCCGTCTCCGCGCGCGGTGGCGCCCGTGCCTCCGTTCTGGAAGAAAAGCCCCGCCGTCCGCACGCCGCGCTTGTCCAGCCCCGTGTAGTTCACGCACCAGAGCGGAGAGCCGCTCGCCGCGGGCACCTCATCGGGGATGACGGGGGCGAGCGCCTCGAAAACGGCGGCGGGCAGGTAGTGGCCCACCAGCATCCGGCCCCCGCCGGCGGCGGGGTGGAGCGGCTCCAGGATGCTGCCCGGCTCCGTCCGCACGTCGATGGGCCGGAAACACCCCTCGTTGTTGGGAACCTCGGGGCACAGGACGCATTTGATGGGGTAGACCGAATAGGCGTAGGTGTAGTTGTAGGCCACGTTCACGGCGCGGTCGACCTGGGGCGAGGAGCCCGCGTAGTCGATGACGAGGGAATCGCCCGTCTTCTCGATTCTCGTCCGCACCCGTATGGGCTCCGCGAGGCCGTCGGTCTCGATTTCGGACGCGAATTCCCCGTCGGGCAGACGGCGCAGGGCGTCGCGCATGGCCTTCTCCGAGCGGCCCTGGATTTCCTTCGTCAGCGCGCGCAAATCCTCGAGTCCGTATTCATCCAGCAGATCGCCCAGGCGTTTTTCCGCCAGGCGGTTCGCCGTGAGCTGGGCGTTGATGTCGCCCATCACCAGGTCGGGCACGCGCACGTTGTAGCGGATGAGGTCGATGAGGGTCCGGTCGGGCTCACCGCGCCGGTACATCTTCATCATCGGGATCTGGAAGCCCTCCTCGTAGACCTCCCTCGGGTCGGGCGAGCGGATTTTCCCGCCGATGTCCGGCAGGTGGGCCGTGCTGGCCGAGAAACCGATGAATTTCTCGCGGTAGAACACCGGCTTCACGATGTTCACGTCGGGGAGATGACCCGTTCCGTACCAGATGTCGTTGGTGACGAGGATATCGCCGGGCTCCAGCGTCTCGGGCGGAAACGCTCTTAAGAAATGGCGAACCGTTATCGGCAGGGTGCCGATGAACGAGGCGATGCTGGCGGAGGACTGCACGAGGGAGTGGCCCTGATCGTCGGTGATCACGCAGGAGAAATCGTTCGACTCGCGCACGAGCGTCGAGAACGAGGTGCGCACCAGCGTCGCCGCCGCCTCGTCCACGATGCCGATGAGTCTTCGCCAGAGCACTTCCAGCGTGATGGGATCGAACGCCATTAGCCGTTCACCTCGATGATGATGTGGCCGCCCGCGTCTTTCCTGAAGCGCGCGTCCTCTGGAACCACGATGGTGGATTCGCGCTCCTCGACGATGGCGGGGCCTGAGAATTCCCGTCCGGCGGGCAGCGAATACCGGTGGTATACGCGCGCCTCCTCGAATCCGGCTTCGGGGCCGAAATATATTTTTCTTGCTCCCTTCTCAAAATCGCTATCATCCGTGAGGGGTGCTGCGTCCATGCCACCCGGCGCAGGCCCCAGCATCGTCAGCCGCCATGCGGCCACCTCCGCCGCCACGTTCTCGATTTTCCGCAGATACCGCCGCTCATAAGCCCGCTCGAAGGACTCCTGCATGTTTGCGCTATCGCGAACCGGCATCTCCCCCGCCCCGGGCAGGGGGACGCTCACGGTATCCGTCTGGCCCCGGTAGCGCATATCGGCTGCGCACAAAAACTCCCAGCGCGCATCCACCTCGATCCCCTCGCCCAGGGATTCGGTCATCTGCGCGACCATCTCCCGGTACAGCGCCTCGACGCGCGCCCAGTCCACCGCATCCACGTCGGACACCAGGACGCGGACGGCGTCCGCCCTCGGCCGCGCCGCCAGGAGGCCGGCCGCCGAGGCAACGCCCACGTCCGGCGGGCAGACGACCCGGCGGATGTAGAGTTTGCGCGCCATGTGGCAGGCGTGAAGCGGCGCGGCCCCGCCCGTGGCGATCAGGGCGTAGTTTCTGGGGTCGCCTCCCTTCTCGGCGATGTGTACGCGCGCGGCGCTCGCCATCTGCTCGGTGATGATCTCATAAATCCCCCACGCCGCGTCTTCGATGCTCATGTCCAGCTCACCGGCCAGGAACGAGACGGCCTCGCGCGCTTTTTCGGTGTCCAGCCGCATGGCGCCGCCCAGGAAGAAATCGGGATTAAGATAGCCCAAAAGAAGGTTCGCGTCCGTGACGGTGGGCTGCGCCCCTCCCTGAGCGTAGCAGGCGGGTCCCGGGGTCGCGCCCGCGCTCTGGGGGCCGACCCGGATCAGCCCCAGGTCGCTTATCCCCGCGATGCTGCCGCCGCCCGCACCGATCTCGACGAGGTCCACCGTGGGCGAGAGGATGGGCAGACCGCTTCCCTTCTGGAACCTGGAAGTGCGCGCCACCTCGAAGCGGTTCTCCGTCGCGGGTTCGCCGTCTTCGATGAGGCATATCTTGGCCGTCGTTCCGCCCATGTCGAAGCCCAGGGCGTGGGCCTCGCCGAGGGAGCGGGCGATTTGCGCCGCCGCGAGCGCGCCGCCCGCGGGACCTGATTCGATGATCCGCACCGGATGCTCGCGCACGCTCTCGACCGCCGCGAAGCCGGAATTCGAAAGCATGATGAACAGATCGCCCGCAAAGCCCGAATCGCGCAGATTCGCGAGCAGGCGCGTCAGGTACGCATCGGCGATGGGCCGCACGTAGGCGTTCGCCGCCGTGGTGGAGGTGCGCTCGTACTCGCCCGTCTCGGGGGCCACGGCGGATGAGATGGAAACGGGCGCATCGCCCGCGATTTCCTCGATGGCCGCCTGGGCCGCCCTTTCGTTCGCAGGATTCACGGGCGCATGGAGAAACGAGACCGCGATGGATTCCGCCCCCATTTGAATGAGCCTTTCCGCCTCGCGCTTCACGGCTTCTGCGTCGAGAGGAAGGACCACCTCGCCATCCACATGGACGCGCTCGGGGACCTCGGCCCGGAACTCTTTCGCGATCAGGGGTTCGGGCATCTCCTGGTGCAGGTCGTAGAGGTCGAAGCGCTTCTCGCGGCCGATCTCGATGACGTCCGAAAACCCCCCCGTGGTGATGAGGCCCGTGCGCGCCCCTTTCCTCTCGATGAGCGCGTTTGTGATGAGGGTCGTGGCGTGGACGATGCTCGCCAGATCGGATGCTTCGAGACCGGCGGATTCGAGTATTTTCCTGAAACCCGCGAGCGTTCCCTCGGCGGGATCATCGGGCGTGGTCAACACCTTGGCGATGTGGACCGCGCCGCGCGCCTCGTCAACCAGCACGAGGTCGGTGAACGTGCCCCCGATGTCTATTCCCAGGCGGATTTGCGCGTTTTTGTTCATCATTCCGCGTTCAGGAGTATCTCGCCGTCTCGGATGACGGCCTCGCCGTCGAACCAGACCGAAGGCGCGCGGATGATGGCGTCGAAGTGGGTCTTGGCCTGCACGTCTCCTCCCAGGTTGGCGGAGGTGCCGATTCCGATGTGGATGGTGCCGTTCACGCCCTCGTCGTTCAGCATCTCGCCGGTGAAATCCTTGCATTCGGGATTGAGACCCACCGCGAACTGCGCGACGTTGTAGACCCACTCATCGTCCTGCGCGGCCAGAAGAGTTCTGAGGAATTCCGCCTGCCGCCCGCCCGATATTTCGCGCACGAAGCCGTCCTCAACGCGAAAAGTAACCGGCTCCTCGATCACGCCCACGCCGTAATAGGGGATGCTGCCGTCCACCACGAGCGTGCCGCTCGTCGTCCCCTCCACGGGCGATATGTTGGCCTCGATGTTGGGGACGGCAGTGAAGCCTGCGCCGTCGATCACGCAGGCGTGGCTGTTGCCCGCGCGACCCTCGACCGAGAGCGTGAGTTCGGTGCCCGCCGGGTTGGTGACGCGCACCTCGCGCGCTTCGCTCAGGCGCGCCGCCAGGGCGTCGCAAAGCGGCTTTCTCGCCCTGAAATCCGCCATCAGGCCGCCGCGCTCCATCTGGCCGGGCGTGAACGCCGTCATCGAGAGCACGCGCGCGCCAGCGCCAATCGCCTCCCTCGTCGCCCGCGTATGGGCGAGCGCATGGGTGACGGGCAGGAAAACCACGTCGGACGCCCGCATGGCCTCCGCCACGGCGGGCGGCGGCTCCTCGTTGTCTATCTTTCTGGCCGGTGAGATTGCTATCGTGGCCCGCGCGCCGCGTTCTAACGCTTCGGCGCAAAGGGCCTGCGCGATGGGGAGGCGCTCGGCGTCGGTGACGATGAGGACGTCCTCACCCCCTTTTACGCCGGCGCAATCGCCCACCAGAATTTTCGCGCCTTTTTTCACTGAACTGACCTTCGTTGGGAATTCATGATTGCGAAACGCCGTTTGCCCATATATTTGTTAGGAATCTACACCACGGGCTTGAGCGAGGCGAGCATGAACGAGGAAAAACGCGCAGTTACCGAATCAGGCCTCAGCCGAGAGCGCCTGATGGATATCTACGAGCGCCTCTATGCGCGCTTCGGGCCGCAGGACTGGTGGCCCGGCGAGACGACGCTCGAGATATGCCTGGGAGCCATTCTCGTCCAGAACACCTCTTGGGCGAATGCGGCGCGCGCCATCGGGAACCTGAAACGAGAGGGCTTCCTCACGGAAGATGCGCTCCGGAAAGTGCGGGTGGACCGCCTCGCCCGCCTCATCCGGCCCGCCCGGTTTTTCAACATGAAGGCCAAAAGAATCAAAGGCTTCATCGGCTACCTCTCGAAACACTTCGAGGGCGACGTGGACAGATTCCTGGGCCTGCCGACGGGAGAGCTGCACGAGGAACTCTTAGGGCTGGACGGCGTGGGGCGCGAGACGGCCGATTCCATCACCCTCTACGCCGCCGGGAGGCCCGTTTTCGTCGTGGACGCCTACACGAAGCGCATATTCGCGAGGCTCGGGCATTTTGAGGCGTCGAAGAACGGGGACAAGGACTATCTCGTTTTACAGGAACGCATTACAGCGCACCTGCCCGCCGACGCCGCCCTTTTCAACGAATACCACGCCCTGCTCGTGCGGCTGGGGCACACCTTCTGCCGCCCCACGCCCAAATGCGGCGAATGCCCGCTGCGGGCGGTATGCCCGTATCCTGAAGACGACCGCGCCGCATCGACCCGTAGATCACCGTCATTCCGGCGAAAACCGGAATGACGGCTTTGTGGTTCGGTTCAATGTATGTGCCGGATTGTAGGGGTCGCATATTATGCGACCCGAATGCCACGAACGGGGAGGGCCGCATACTATGCGGCCCCTACGGAAAACCCTTGCTGCCGGGCTGGTTAGACTTCCTGCAATGATCTGGAACGGACACTCGCGCCGTTCCCCTTTTGAATCTCCCGAAGGATGCCGGCACTCACATCCCCGAACCTACACGACAGGGCAGAACCCTCCGTCGATGTTCACCGCCGTTCCCGTGATGAAAGACGCCGCGTCGGACGCGAGAAAACACGCCATGTTGGCGTATTCCTCGGCCGTCCCCATCCTGCCGAGCGGAATGTCGCGCCCGTATTCAGCGACGTATTCCTCGAAGGAAACCCCGGGCCTCTCCCGCTCGTAGCGCCGCGCGATCTGATCCGTCACGATGCGGCCCGTGCACAGCGCGTTCACCAGGACGCCATAGGGCGCCCCTTCGCCCGCCAGCACCTTGGTCATCGCGAGTCCTGCGGCGCGCGAGACGGACGTGGGCGCGCTCGTGGCGGGCGGCGCCTTTCCGGCCACCGTCACGACGTTGATGATGCGGCCCCAGCGGCGCTCCTTCATCGCGGGGAAAGCGAGGCGGCAGGTCCGGATGGCGCCGAAGAGCTTTAACCCTAAGTCCTCCTCCCACATCTCGTCGGTTATCTCCTCGAACGGCCCCCGGGTGGAGGTGCCCGCGTTGTTCACCAGAATGTCGATCTGGCCCATATCATCGAGCGCGGAGGCCCAGGTGGCCTTGATCGCCTCCGCGTCATTCATATCGCACGAATAGGCGAACACCCGGCCCCCGGTGGCGGCCTCGATCTCGCGTCTCGTCTCCTCGAGCACGTCGGGCCGCCTCGCGACGACCGCCACCTCGGCCCCAGATTCTGAGAACTTGAGCGCCATGCCCCGGCCCATGCCCCGGCTGCCGCCCGTGATGAGCGCTTTTTTCCCGTCCAGACGAATGTCCATGCTGAAACTCCTTGATTATTGAGCGGTTATTTTCCGTGATGAAGGAAATGGGTGGAAAGACTTTCACCGGCGCGTAGGGGGCTGTTGAAAAGCCCCCTTACGCCTCTCGGTCGACTTGGCTCCGTAGGGGCGGTTCGCGAACCGCCCCTACAATCGAGATTACTCACCGTCATTCCGGCGAAAGCCGGAATCCATTTTGCCTTTGCCTTTCCGTCTCTTTCACGTCCTCACCCCGCACATCGTTTTGGTCGTATGCCTGGTGTAGGGAACACATACGAGGCTACTCAACCCAGGAATCCAGCCAAGGCAGGCCCTCAAGAAATCTTCGGGAGGGGCTGCTCGCGCGTCATGACTTCCACGATGGCCGGCCGGCCCGCTGCGAGCGCCGCCTCGATGGCCCCGTCCAGGTCGGCGGGGTCCTCCACCCGCACGCCGAACGCGTCGAACGAGCGCGCCATCCCGGCGAAGTTCGGGCTCTTGAAGTCACAGCCGTAGGCCGCGCCGTAGAGGTTCTGCTGCTGGCGGTCTATCTGTCCGTAGGAGCCGTCGTTCAGGACGATCATCACGATGTTCGCGCCGTATTCGCTCGCCGTCACGAAATCGCCGATCGTCATCAGGAACGCGCCGTCGCCCACCAGACCGATGACGTCGCGTTCGGGGTATTCCATCTTGGCGACGATGGCCGTGGGCAGCGCGAAGGACATGGCGTTCCACACGCCCGACTGCATGAAGGAGAACTGGTTCGTGAGCGGCACGTAATAGCGCGCGAACATCTGGCAGTTGCCCACGTCGGAGACGACGATGGCGTCGGGCTTGATGTGGCGGCTGAGCCTTTCCATCAGCAGCGCCGGATGGATCGGCGTCTCGCTCTCATGGCCCGCGATGACTTCCAGGGCCTGCCTCCTCAAGTCCGCCTTTCCTTCGGCGATCTGCTCCCGCACCTCGGGTCCCGCCCGTCCGCTCTCTTCCGCCAGATGCGCCTCCAGGGCGCTCAGGAACATCCCGGGGTCCGCGACGATCTCGTCCGCACCGCCGTAGTGCGCATCCTCCGCATCGTCGAAGCCGATGAATATCCGCTCCGCAGGCGCATAGGGTTCGATGTGCTCCACCTCCGCCGTGGCGGCGCGCAAGCCGATGAACATCATCAGGTCGCACTTCTCGGTAACGCCGTTCATGAACTCCGTGTTCCGGAAGGCGAAGTAATGGCCCACCGCAAGGGGGTGGTCTTCCGGGATGACGCCCATCGCATCCTGGGGATAGATGACGGGAATCGAGAACTTATCGGCGACCCGCGCAAGTTCGTCCATAGCGCCTTTCCGCATCACGCCCTTGCCCGCGCAGATGACGGGGTACTCCGCCGCCAGCAACCTGCGCGCGTACTGGGCGACGTCCTCCGCATTGGGGGCGACGACCTGCGTGGGGGCAGGCTCATATTCGGGCAGCGCGATGGGGGCATCCTGCAAGAGATGGGGGCTGTAGTCGCCGAGCCTCGGTATCTCGACGTGCACCGGCCCCGGCCGCCCGCTTCTGGCGATTTGGAACGCCCGGGCCATGACGCCCGAGACGTCCTCCATGCGCTTCACGCGAACGCTCCACTTGGTGACCTTCTCGAACATCTCGACCAGAAAGTCGGGGTCGTCCACCCCGTGGAACGCCTCGCGCGAGGCATCGAGCGGCACGGAACCCGTGATGTGCACCATCGGCGAGGCCGCGCCGTAGGCCTGCGCCACGCCCGCGATGGAGTTGGCGCCGCCGGGGCCCGCCGTGAGCAGGCACACGCCGGGCTCTCCGGTGAGCCGCCCGTAGGCGTCGGCCATCAGGGAGGCGTTCGGCTCCTGCTTGCAGGTGACGAGGCCGATGGAGGGGGCTTCGCGGAGCGCGTCGTAGAACTGCAGAAGATGGGAGCCGGGGAGGCAATAGAGCCTCCTGACGTTCTCCCTGACGAGGGCGTCCACGACGATCTGGCCCGCGTGCGCGGGCGCGCCGACTTCAAAGGGCATGGCTGGACTCCCATACGGAAATAGGAACGTGGTGATTCTTCATGAGCTCTTCAGGAATCCATCTCGGTTCTTCCTGGCTATTTCGCGGTTCGCCCGCCCGCTCCGGATGAGTTCGTCGAGCGCCTTTTCTCTCCTGATCAAATCGCGGCACATAACGACGAGCCCCCCGCCGATGAGGCGCATTTCGAAAAGCCGACCACGGCCGCAACCAGCATGCCCATCCTCTGCACCGCCGGCGTCGCCGTCTCGAATTCCGTCACTTCGCGATCCCTGTCTTGCACTCGGAAAGGGTACTCTCCGACATCGTAGCGACCGCAGCATCCCCTGACAAGGGGTTGTTACCGCCCGGTACGTGAATTGCCTGACCATGCAAGACTTGCAAACGATACGGCTTTGCCTTATATTCATTCCCAAAAGGGGATGAATTATGCCTATCACAGCCGATTTGACAATCAGGGAGACCGCTGCCCTCTCGGGAGTGTCCCGGACGACGATCGAAAAAGCCATGGAAGCCCGCGTCTTGCAGGCCCTCACCGGCCCGGCCCGTCTTCGCGGTGGCGCGATGCGCTATCTCCCTATCCGGGCCGTGGTCTATTTCCATGCCCTGAAAGCAGCTAATCTCACGGACCTCCCTTTGCGCCATAAACGGGCGATTTGGACCAATATGAGCCGGCTTGAGCCCATGCAGCTTAAGACCATCGAATTCACTCCCGGCGCGATGCTCGATCTCAAGCGTTTGGCGGCGGACTCTCTACGCAACGCCGAACGATACCGAAAAGCCCGTGATCGATACATCACATCGGATGAGGACATCCTCGGCGGCACACCGGTCATCGCCGGGACACGGTTGACGGTTTACGCGATTCTCGGGCGGCTGCAGGATGGAGACAGTATCGATGCTCTCGCAGAAGACTACCCTGAGATTCCGCGCGAAGCGTTCGAGGCGGCCGAGATCTACGCCAAATCCCATCCACTCCGAGGACGCCCGTCCGGCAGACCCTGGCGAAACGCAGCCTGACTGACGGTTCCGGCAAGATAATGCGCTTGTTTCTCGATGAGTGTCTGTCCCCTAAAATTGCCCAAGCTCTGAATGCAGAAGGGATTCATGTTGTTCTGCATCCGCGCGACTTCGGTGGGCTTGGAGCGTCGGATTACCACGTCCTGGTCAGATGCATTGAGCAGGATCTAGTGCTCGTGACGGCCAACGCGCGCGATTTCCGTGGGCTCGTTTCCACTCAGGAAGTGCATCCCGGCCTAATCATCCTGCCGAGCGTGGGCCGGGAACGTTCTGAGGCGCTGTTGCGTGATGCGATCGCTTTCCTGTCCGGGTACGGCAACCCGATGGACGTTATTGTCAACCATGTTCTCGAGGTTTCGTCAGAAGCGAAGATGGGTCTCTCGAAGTTACCGGCATCATAGAATTGAGCACTCGGCAAGGCTACCGCGACGGCGGGAAGCCCAAGCCGAAACGCCGTTTGCGGAGAGCGATCATAGGATGACGTTTTCT
This sequence comes from Nitrospinota bacterium, assembly GCA_011523725.1. Taxonomy (GTDB): domain Bacteria; phylum UBA8248; class UBA8248; order UBA8248; family UBA8248; genus Bin107. The sequence goes on along the minus strand of WTGD01000367.1, from coordinate 15,613 downwards.
CCCGTTCGGCGGCATGTAAACAAGCGAATCCAGAAACGGAAACCGGAAAATCTACGCGCTCGATTTCTGGATGTGCGCGCAGAGGTAATCGCCCACTTCACGGGTATTCAGCGAACCGCCGAGATCGGCCGTGGTCTTTTTCTCGCGGACGGCGGAGCGAATCGCCTCCCAGATCAGGTCCGCCGCCTCGCCGAGTCCCAACTCGTTCAGCATGATCCTGCCCGTCAGGCAGACGGCGAAGGGGTTCGCGATTCCCTTGAGCGCGATGTCGGGCGCCGTGCCGTGCACGGGCTCGAACATGCACACGCGGCCCGGGTGAATGCAGCCCGACGCCGCCAGCCCCACGCCTCCGACCAACCCTGCACACAGGTCGCTCAGGATATCGCCAAACATGTTGTTGGTGACGATGACGCCGAAATCCTCAGGTCTGAAGAGGAGGTCCTGGCACAGGGTGTCGATGAAGTAGTGCTCCCCTTCCACGTCGGGGAATTCCTCGGACGTCTGCCAGAAGACCCGCTGCCACAGGCCGTGCGCGTGGATAATGGAGCCGTGCTTGTCCGCCATGGTCACCTTGGGGTAGCCGTGTCTCTGCGCGTATTCGAAGGCGTAGCGGCAGATGCGCGAGACGCCCTTGTACGTGTTGACGTCCTCCTGGATGGCGACCTCATCCGGCGTCCCCTTCTTGAAGTTGCCGCCCACGCGCACGTTCAACCCTTCGGTGTTCTCGCGCACGACGACCAAGTCGATGGGCGCGTCTTTCTTCAGGGGGCAGAAATCGGGATGCAGCAGTGGCGACGGCCTGAGGTTCACGTACAAGTCGAGCTCGAAGCGAAGCGCGCGCAGGAGGTCGCGGCAGTTCACGTCCTCAGGTGTCCTGGGGTCTAAGCCCGCGCTCCCGAAGAGGATGGCGTCGTGCTTCTCCGCCAGACCGCGAACGAGACCCTCCACATCCTCGGGCAGCGGGGTTCCGTGTTCGAGATAGTGGAGCGCGCCGTAGTCATAGACTTGCGGCTCCACCTCCACCCCCTCGGCGCCCGCCGCCGCCCGGATCACCTCCGTCGCCACGGGAAGCACGTCGTGGCCCACGCCGTCGCCCAGGATGACGGCCAGGGAAATCGTTTTTCCGTTCATGGGATTCCCCCGCCTATAAGTGCTTGATGACCTTGATGCGCTGTACGGCGTCGCCCGCGAGATGCGTCCAGACGATGGCGTCGCGGACGAGCTTTTCCACGCCCACGTCCTTCATGACGCCCGCGCCCCCGTGAATGTCCATGCAGAGGTGGGTGACGCGCTGGATGACGTCCGTCGCGAAGTTCATGAGCAGGATGTTGTGCTTCATTTCGCGGTCGGCGCCCTTTTCGAGATCACACGCCGTGCGCATGACGTAAGCGCGCAGCGCCTCGGTGAGCATGTGCATCTCGGCGAGTTTGAGCTGTATCGCCTGGTGCTCGATGATGTATTTGCCGCCCTGCCAGCGCGTTCTGGCCTGGTGCATCGCCATGTCGACCGCCGCCTGGCATACGCCCAGCCCGTTGGCGGAGAGCTCCAGGTCGCCGAACTCGGACGTATCGCCCTTTCTCGCCTGGATGCCCCGGTTCACCTCGCCCACCACGTTGGCGTGCGGCACGCGGGCGTCCTCGAAGATGAGCTCGGCGTTCTGGTAGAACCGCCAGCCGATCTTGTCGTACACCTTCCCCACCCGGAACCCCGGCGTATCCGCAGGTACGAGGAAGAGCGTGGTGCCCTGCGTGATGGGAACGTCGGGGTCCGTTCTCCCGTCGATGAAGAAGAGCTTGCCCACGCTCCCGTTGGCGATGTAGCGCTTGCGCCCGTTCAGCACCCACTCATCGCCCTCGCGCACCGCCTGGAGTTTCCAGCCCGTCCGGGGGTCATCCGAGGGCATGCGGTTGTCCGAACCCGCCGATTCCTCGGTTCCGCCCTTGCCGAGCAGATAGGTGTCGTCCTCCAAGAAAGGCTTCAGGAACCTGTCCTTCTGATCGTCCGTGCAGGAGGCGGCGATGAGGTGGCTCCACTTCCAGCACTGGCTGAAGGTCTTGGATATCGCGCTGTCGCCGCGCGCGATTTCCTCCATCACCAGCGCCTGGGTGACGAAATCGATCCCGTGGCCCCCGCGATCCTTGGGCACGACGGCCGTGCGGAAACCGAGCCTGGAGCCCTTCTTGATGATCTCCCAGTCGAAGGTCTCCCTCGGGTCGGGAATCAGGTCCCGCTCCAGGGATATGGGCGCGACTTCTTCTTCCGCGAATTTTCTCGCCTTGTCGCGCCACGCCTTCTGTTCTTCGTTTAAGTCAAAGTTCATGTAGTTTCGCCCTCATCGGTGAAAGAAAAACGGACTCTCCGGAGTCCACCTGTATATTGCAAAGTCCTGGAAAACTAGACGGAAACCCCCTGACTCAGGGCCAGGAACGCCTCATCCTCCTCGCGCACGAGGTCGAGTTCCCGCTCCATCTCGCGCACGAGCGGAATCACGTGTTTTCCAACAGTCTGGCATTCCTCGTGCAGGGGGAAGCCCGAGAGTATCAGCAAGTCGATGCCCGCCTGTTCGATCTCGATGATCTTCTGCGCGCACTGCTCGTAAGAGCCCACGATGGCGACGGCCGAGCCCGAGCGAATCCGGCCCATGCCCGCCCACAGGTTGGGGCCCACCATCTCCTCGCGCGTGCGGGCCTGCTGGTCCTTCGTGCCCTTGCTCTCGAACGAGGAGATGACCTTTCCGCGGTGCGCCAGAACCTCCGGGTCGACCCGGCTCATCACCTCCTCGGCCGCATCGAAGGCTTGGCTTTCAGTCTCACGCGCGAAGATCTGAAATCGCGTCACGTACTTGAGCGGTCGCGTCCGCCCTGCGCGCTCGCATTTATCGTTCATGTGCCGGACGCGCTCGGCCACCTGCCCGGGCGTCTCTCCCCAGAACACCGAATACTCCGCCCGCCGGACGGCGATGTCCTGCGCGATATCAGAAGCCCCCGCCATGAAGAAGGGGATCCTCGGCTTCTGCACGGGCCGGGGATAGACGGTGGCGTCTTTCAATTTGTAGAACCTGCCCTCGAAGGAGTATTTCTCCTGTGTCCACAAGCCCTCCAGGATTTCGAGGTACTCATCCGTGCGCTCATAGCGCGTGTCGTGGTCCAGCGTTTCGCCGTAGCTCGCGAGCGCGCCGCCTCCCGTGACGATGTTGTAGAGCACCCGCCCACCCGTGAGTTCATCGAGCGAGGCCATCATCCGCGCGCAAATCGCCGGGTCGATGATGCCCACCCGGACGGCCAGGAGCAGCTTTATCGTCTTCGTCGCAGGACCGATGACCGCGGCGTTCACCATGCTGTCCCACGTGGGGGCCTGCGGGCCGTAGTGGCCGCTCACCTGCGACGTCGGCACCAGGATGGTGGTGAAGCCGCTGCGCTCGGCATTCTGCGCGATGCGGGTGAAGGTCTCATGGCTCGGGGGATGCTCGGCGAACATCTGGCCGATGTAGGCGCTGTCGCCGTCGCACGACATGTACCAAGCAAGCTCGATGGCCATGAGGCCCTCCCCGGTGCGGTTCATTCCCTGATCGAGGCGCCAGTATATCGCCTGAGAAGGCTTTTCGTCACATCAGATCGGCAACTCGCGCGCGAGCATATTGGCGAAGGATTCGAAATAGGCTTCTCAAGGTGCTCGGGGCAGATTCCTTCGAAAAGCTCAGGAGAAGTTCTCGATACGGCTCGCCGTCATCTTCTTGCGCTTTGGCGGGAGAAGGAGCCGATTCGTTATCCAGACATTCCTGCCGCCGCCACTTCCACGGTGTCGGCGGTCGCTTCAGGCTGTGGCGCAGGCTCGCCGTGCTCGCACAGGCTTTCGAGATGCAGTTCGATGGCTTCGCGGATCTCCGCCAGCGTCTCCTCCCGGGTGCGGCCCGTCGCGACGCAGCCCGGCAGGTCGGGAACATAGGCCGCGTAGTTGTCAGGCGCTTTCTCGATGACGACCGTGTATTTCACCCTCATGAGCGCTTCTCCACTTGGGAGAGACGATTCGCGCGCGGACTTCACTCCTCCAGATACGCGCTTATCTGACGCCGGTAGTCCGCGTCGTTCATATATTTCTTTATGAAATCGCCGGTGGGGACGTTTTCCAGGTCTTCGGGCTGCGCGCCTTCCTTGAGCGCCTTGAGCGTGGAATAGGCCGCCTGAGCCGCCGCCATGATGGGCTGATGGCCTTGGAGTGCTACGCGCACGCCGAGACCCCCGAGATAATCCAGCCCCCGCACCTCCCTGGCGCTACCGCCCAGGATGATGGGGAGGCTCACTGCCGCCGAGATGGCCTCCAGTTGAGCGCGGCTCTGGACGCCGACCACGAAGATGGCGTCCACCCCCGCCGCCTCATAGGCCGTCACGCGCGCGATGGCGTCTTCCGTACTCGTGACGCGCGGCGCGCTCGTCCGGCCTGCTATCACCAGATTCGGGTCCTGGCGTCCCTCAAGCGCCGCGCGCATCTTGCCGACGCCCTCTTCCACCGAAGTGAGCTGCGCGCCATCCGCACCGAACGGCTGGGGCAGCACCGTATCCTCTATCGAGAGGGCAGCCACGCCCGCGGTTTCGAGTTCCTCGACGGTGCGCTTCACGTTCAGCGCGTTGCCGTAGCCGTGATCCGCATCCACCAGCAAGGGCATCCCGGTCGCGCGGTTGATGCGCAGCGCCTGGGCGGCGAATTCCGTGAGCGTCAACAGGATGATGTCGGGCGCGCCCAGCACGGTGAGCGAGGCGGTGGAGCCTGCGAACATCCCGACCTCGAAGCCCAGGTCCTCCGCCATACGCGCGGTGAGGGGGTCGTAGACCGACCCGGGGTGAACGCACCGCTCGCCCGCGAGCAGGGCGCGGAATCTCTCTCTTCTCGGGGTCCAGTTCATATGATTTCCCGCCCGCCGTCCGAGTAAGTCACCTTCATCGTGACCATGCCCTCGTTCATCAGCCAGGGGCGAATGGTGAACGTGCGCGCGCCGCTTGCGTGCATGGGGTCGGATTCGGCGATCTTTCTCGCCTCCGCCAGGGATTCGGCGCGGATGATGATCATCCCCTCCCCCTCCCAGCGCTGCTCGTCCTCAGTCCAGAAAGGCCCCGCGCCGAACATGATGCCTTTCTGCTCGATTTCGACCTGAAACTTCAGGTGCTCTTCCAGATTCTCCATCACCGGCCCCAGACCGTTCGCCGGTTTCGTGAAGTAGACGTACATCTGCTTCTGGAGGCAGCCCGCGCTTGCGTTCAGGACGTCCTGCGCACTGATTTGCGGCTCGCTCATGGTTCGCTCCTGTATGAGGGATTGATGATGTGATTTCAAGAGGGGCCACTATAGCATCTTTTGCCGCACCGGCCAGCGGTTCGGGGTATTCGTCGGCGCGTCGAGGCGGGCTCCGGCGAAGCGGAGAATCCCGCTCGTCCGATAACCCTCAACCGCCAGAATGCGCCCTCCACCCCTAGCCCGACGCCAGCAGCACCATGCCCAGGAGGATCAGACAGGCCCACCCCATGCGCCTGCGCAACTCGCCCTCGCCCAGCAGGATCGACCCCATCGCCACCGTGAGCAGGACGCTCACCTCGCGCCCAGGCGCGACGTAGACGATCGGCGTGAAGACGAGCGCCGTCAGCACCAGCATATACGCAAGCGGGGTGAACACGGCGATTCCGAGCACCGCGAGCTTGTGTTCACGCCAGTGCTTCGCGACGACCTGCCTGCGCGTGACGGCGTAGGGCACCAGGAACAAGGCGCGCGCAAGGTTCGACGCGTAGTCGAGCAGCAGCGGCGGTATGGCGAGCGCGCTGACCGCATAGGCGTCCCAGACCGTATAGCTCCCGATGAGCACGCCGGTGGAAACCCCGAACAACAGCGAACTCACGCGCCGCGTGGAGGTCCAGTCGAAGCCGCCGGTCAGGAACACGATGCCGACGATGATCGCCAGGCCGCCGAGGGCGATCTGGACCGTCAGATTCTCGCCCAGAACCGAGACGGCGAACAGGGTCGAGAGGAACGGTCCGGTAGCCCGCGCCACCGGGTAGACCAGGGACAGATCGCCCCTGCGGTAGCCCTGCTGGAGGAGCAGGAAATAGGCCATATGCAGCCCGGCGCTGCCAACGTAGAACCCTATCTCGCGCCACTCCATGGGAGGGCGTTCTATAAAATAAACGCCCGCCACGATCGGCAGGTAGATCAGGACCGAGAAAACGGAAAACAGCCAGACGAGTTCCGGCCCGCCGTTGATGCGTTTGACCAGCAGGTTCCAGGTGGCGTGACAAAAAGCCGCGGTAAGCACCAGCGAGAGGGCAAGAATAGTCATGGGGGCACTTTAAGGTCTGGAGAACAGACGCGCCAGACCCGCCCGCTTACAACGCTTTTCAGGCCTTGGCTCTGCGAACCGTCTCGATGGAGATGAACATTCTCAGCGGGCGCGTGGGCAACGGCTGAAACCCCATCGCGGCGTAGAAGGCGCGGCGTTTTTCCGTCGCTTCGTGGCCGCCGTCCTCAATCACGTCGAGCACCACGGCCTTGAGCCCGATATGCTCTGCGGCGGCTGACGCGCGCCTCAAAGCGTCCGCGAGAAGTATGCGTCCGAGGCCTTGGCCTTGATAGCGGCGGTCAACGGCGATCATAGAGAGATAGACGACTGGAATATCACCGGAGCGTGGCGCGTTTCTCGTCAGATTCGCCGGGAGGTCGTCGCCTTCGAATGAATGGCCGTTCATCGCGTAAAACCCGAGAATATCAGGGCGTCCGCCTTCGGTCGCTACCCAGACCCGCGAGAAGTCTCCCGCCTGGTGTTTCCTGGCGGTGCGCTTGAGGAAGTTGTCGAGCCGGTCGGTTCCGCAGGAGAAAGCCGCCCGGTCATGTTTTTGCGGGTCGAGCGGTTCGATGGATATCTTTTGTTGATTCAGGCCCGTCTCAGCCGTCACGCGCCACCCGCGCTTCATGCAGGGCCATCGCCTCGCGCAACGCTTCGGTCGGCTCTGCGGGCGCATCGAGGGCGACGAGGACCACGGCGCGGTCCTCAGCCGAGAGGAGCGTGCGCTCATGCTCGGCAATCGTGCTCCGGGCGCGTTCCAGCGCGGCGCTGGTCACGAAAGTCGTCTCGTCGACGCCGAGCAGGGCCGCCGCCTGCCTAATCTGCGCTTTCACATGCGGTTTGGTGCGCTGTTCCATGCGCGCCGTCTTCGGCTCGTCGATGGCGGCGGCATGGTCATGGAAGTTCAGCATGGTTTCGTCTCCTTCACATTCCCATAACGTACGGCAATTTACCGGACAATACAAGTGTTCCATCGTCCCAGCGCTAGATTATAGAGCAAGCGAAGATTGAAAACGGGGAACACGGGTTTCGAGATTACTTCTCCTTTGAAGAAGAGTGATATTGCTTTAGCTCGTCATTCCGGCGCATGCCGGAATCCAGAGCCGATGAGGCGGGTAAGTTGCGGCAATACATTCCTTATCCGATTAGGCTGGAAAGACAAAAAACAAAAGGCGAAAAGCAAAGTCGCTGGATTCCGGCATGCGCCGGAATGACGACAAAAAACCACCCCTGCGAAACCGAAATTTCCCCCACATCGCCTGAATGACCCGTAGGGACAGGCCCCCGTGCCTGTCCTGGTGGAGGACAACCACGGGGGCCTGTCCCTACAAAAACTACTGCCGCGAAAACATCAAATCCGCGGACGCGCGCGCTCCTCCCGCACCGTGCCGCCGACGGCGATGGCCGCGCTGAGCAGGATGAGGTTCTTGATGATGTATTGCCCCTCGAGCGTCGGCGCGAAGGGAATCTGCGTGAAGCAGACCTCGGGCAGCAGGAACAGCGGCAGAACCGTCCCCGGCATCTGCAGGAAGAGCAGAAAAAGCGCGACGCGGATGAGCGGGCGGAAGAGCAGCCCCACCCCTATCGCCACCTCCCACCAGCCGAGCAGGGGGATGAAGAAATCGGGCGGCAGCCAGTAGACCGTGCGGCGCACGAGCTCCGCCGCCGCGCTCACGCCCAGGGGCTTCAGGATGCCGAACCAGATGAAGACGACGGCGAGCGAGATCCTCAAGAACAACCGGCCGTAGCAGTTCATCCAGCCCGAGATGTGGCGGTCGATTTCGTCGATGTATGCGATCAAGGAGAACTCCGTCCCGGCGGCGGGATAGCGAGCGCGACTACCTTTCCAATATAGCCGTTTCGCGCGCCGGGGAAAATTCCAAACGGCATCATTCGCCAAATTGAAATATGCGAGCCGTTCGCGCATAATTTCCGCGCATTCTAATCATGTGGAAACGCGGAAAGAGCGGGCGGCCCCGTCTCGGGAGCCGCGGGCCTCATTCTCAAACTCAGGAGGTGCGTATGATTATCGAACGTGATCTGCCCGTCGAGATGGACGACGGGGTGGTGCTGCGGGTCGACGTATTCCGGCCCGACACCAAGGCGAAGGTTCCCGTCGTCATGGCCGGCGGCCCCTACGGCAAGGGCGTCAAGTACCAGGAACACTACAAGCCGCTCTGGGATTCGCTGGTGAAGATGCACCCCGACATCCTGGAAGGCTCCCAGCACCGCTGGCTCACCTGGGAGACGGTGGACCCCGAGATATGGGTGCCCTGGGGCTACGCCTGCGTGCGGCTCGATTCGCGCGGCGCCGGCCGCTCGCCCGGCTATCTCGACATTTTCTCCCCGCGCGAAACCAAGGACTTCGCCATCGCCATCGAGTGGGCGGGCAAGCAGAAGTGGTCGAACGGCAAGGTGGGCCTGAACGGCGTCTCCTACTACGCCATCAACCAGTGGCAGGTCGCGGCGCTCCAGCCCAAGCACCTGACGGCGATGATCCCCTGGGAGGGCGCGGCCGACCACTACCGCGACTGGGCGCGGCACGGGGGCATTCTCCATAACAAGTTCATGGAAATCTGGTATCCGCGCCAGGTCGAGGCCGTCCAGCACGGAAACCCCAAGGGGCCGCGCGACCACTGGATGGAGACGCGCTCCACGGGCCCGGCGACGCTTTCGAAGCAGGAACTGAAGGACAACCGCGCCGACACCCTCGCCAACTTCCTCGCGCGCGAGATGGACGACGACTGGTACCGCTCCCGCTCGCCCGACTGGTCGAAGGTGAAGGTCCCCTTCCTGAGCCCGGCTAGCTGGGCGGGCTTCGGCCTGCACCCGCGCGGGAACTTCGAGGCCTTCACCCAGGCGGCCTCGGAGGAGAAATGGCTCGAAGGCCATCCGGGCAGGCACGAGGAGTGGTTCTATCTCGAATACGGCATGGAACTCCAGAAGCGCTTCTTCGACTACTACCTGAAGGGCGAGCAGAACGGCTGGGAGAAAGAGCCCCGCGTGTGGCTGAACCTGCGCCGTCCGTTCACCGACGAGGTGGAACTGCGCAAGGAGCACGAGTGGCCGCTCAAGGGCACGAAGTGGACGAAGCTCTACCTCCACGCGGGCGGCAAGGGCAAGCTCGACACGAAACCCCCAAAAGCCAAGCGCTCCAGGACCTTCCGGGCGCTCACGCGCGGCATCACGCTCAGGACGGCGCCACTCAAGGAGGAGACCGAGATCACCGGCCCGATGTCGGCCAAGCTCTTCATCTCCTCAAACACGGTGGATGCGGACCTGTTCGTCACCGTCCAGGCGTTCTCGCCCAAAAACCGCGAGGTGTATTTCCAGGGCACGGTCGACCCCAAGACGCCGCTCGCCCAGGGCTGGCTGCGCGCCTCGCACCGCAAGCTCGACGAGGAGCTCTCCGAACCCTGGCGGCCCTACCACACGCACGACGACAAGCAGCCGCTCACACCCGAGCGGATCTACGAACTCGACGTGGAAATCTGGCCCCAGTGCATCGTGCTGCCCAAGGGCTTCCAGCTATCCATCAACATCGCCGGCCAGGACTTCGACAGGCCGGGCCCCGCGGTGGCGGCCTACGTGCCCTCGCGCGGCTCGGGACCGTTCCTGCACGATCACCCCGTCGACCGCTCGAAAGATGTCTTCGGAGGCCGCACCACGCTGCACACCGGCCCGAACCACCAGTCCTACCTGCTCGTGCCGGTCATCCCCAAGAGAAGGCCGGGCGCGGTGGCGAGGTAAGGCGCAACAAGCGGCTCGGGCGCAGCCCAAGCCGTTCAGGTCGAAACACAAACACCGGGGGTGGGGAGAGATTCCCACCCCCGGTGTGCGAGGGGCCCCGGAAAGCCCCTGGATATCTCAGGAGACAATCCATTTTCTGAGGGGGTTGTTGAAAAAGTCCCTGACCCTGATGAACGAGGGTTTGATGTTACCGGGGAGGGGCGATTTCTGTAGGTGGCGGTCCCTCCTCGGGACCGCCCCACACATACATGCGGCCCTTGTTGTGGGTGAAAAAACCAGGGTCGCATGTATGTCGGACATATATGTCCGACTTACACGAAAATCCTTCGTTCGCAGAAGCGGCTTTTGCTCGTCATTCCGGCGCATGCCGGAATCCAAGCGGACGAGAATGGATGAAAACGAAAACGCATCAACCCGATATGGATGGTGGGATCCCCTTGCTCCTGATTCTCTCATCGGCTCTGGATTCCGGCATGCGCCGGAATGACGAACCAGAAAACGCATAGACCGACTTTGGTAGGGACAGGTCGCGACCTGTCCCTACAAGAGCGTTTCGAGGCGTATGGTGTTCGTAGGGGCGTCGAACTTCCCGAAGAGGGAAGTTCGACCGTGGCCGCCCGGATCGGAATATATCCATCCCCGTGGTTGCGCTTCGCATGGACAGGCACAGGGACCTCGGACAGGCTCAGGGGCCTGTCCGCTACAAACCCTCTACTTGCAGTGGCCCTCTATACGGACTTTTCCAACAATCTCCCCGGAGACCCCGTTTGACAATGTCAATACGATGACTTACATATCTCCTTGAGACGCAGCCCTGAACGTCATGACAGGGTTGCCCTTCATTCCGAGACCCGCGCTCCGGCGTGGGTTTTCGCGTTTCTACGATCCTGGTCTGAGCTATCTTGCAATGGTGGGCGGGAGAGGGTTCGAACCTCCGACCTACGCCTTGTAAGGGCGCCGCTCTGCCAGCTGAGCTACCCGCCCATGTGGGTGTCGGTGCAGAATTGCGCGTGGAGAATAGCATCTTGAGAGGCGTGCGGCTATCCCCGGAACCGACCCGAACCGGGTTTTAGAACGCGCCTAAATCTTGAGCTCCCCGTCCTTCGAGAAGAGCTTCCCGTCCACGTACACCTCGCCGCCCTCCCTCAGATCGCACACCATGTCCCAGTGAAGTGCGGAGTTGTTTTTCGATCCGCTCTGGGGGTAGCCCTTGCCGAGGGCGAGGTGCAGCGTGCCGCCGATCTTCTCGTCGAACAGCGTGTTCTTCGTAAAGCGCTGGATGCCGGCGTTCAGGCCGAAGGCGAACTCCCCGACCCGCCTGGCTCCCTCGTCCATGCCGATCATCGATTTCAGGAACGCCTCGTTCTTCGCCGCCTTCGCCTTCACCACCTCGCCCTTCGCGAACTCGAGCTCCACGCCCTCCACCTCGCGCCCCTGGATGCAGGCGGGGAAGGAATAGCGGATCTTCCCGTCGATCCGGTTCTCCTGCGGGCCGGTGAAAATCTCCCCGTCCGGGAAATTGTTGTGTCCCGAGCAGTTCATGAACGGACGCCCCGCGATGCCGACCCTGAGATCCGTGCCCGGCGCGCCGATTTCCACGACCTTGCGGCCCTTGAGATAACGGACCACCCGCGCCTGGCGCCTGTCCTGCGCCCGCCAGCGTTTGATGCCTCCATCCTCATTTGCGAAGCACGCGCCGAAGACGAAATCCTCATATTCCCGGATACCCATCTCCGCATCCTGGGCGTAGGCCTCGGTGGGGAAAAGGGTGAGCGTCCACCTCAAGCCCCCCTTCCCCTTCTTTTCATGCTCCGCGGCGCGCTTCATGAAGGTCTCCATGACGGGCTGCCTGGCCTTCGAAGCCAAAGCCTGCTTCCTGGGGTCCGCGCCCGATAGCCGCCGGGTGTTCGTCTCCGACAGGATACCGATGACGACGTCCACGTTCTCGACTTCGAACTTCCTCAAAGGAGAGAGATACGCCAGCTGCCTGCGGCTCGCGTGCTCATAGAAAATCTCTTCCAGCCCCGGCAGCGATACGTCGGTATAGACGAAAGCGCCGCGCCGGACGCACTCGGCGTAGAGCGCGCGAACCAGCGGAGCGGCGGCCGTGCTGCCCCGGATGCCCACGAGGTCGTCCCGCTTCACCCTTGAGGAATACCCCGTGATGATCTCCGCCATCCGCTCCACGCGCACATCTTCCATCGTCATCTCCCTTTCATGATTGAACTGGTAATCGTGTAGACGGCAAAACCGGACTCACGGCCCCTCCGGGCGGCGCAGGGAGCCGCAACGAATCCTGCGGCCATCATACAACAAAACGGCGGGGGGAACCCTCTCAATAGACGCCGGGGAAAATCCGGTACTTCACCCGCGCCTGATACTCCGCCCACTTCTCGGGGCCGTATTTCTCGGCGCAGTAGGCGTCGTCATAGCGCTGGCGGCAGGTGAAGAACGAGACGATGAAGACGAAGTAGGTCCACGCCCAGGGATTCGTGAAGTAGCCGAAGGCCAGCGCGATGGACAGCGCGAGGAACCCCTCGCCCATGTAGTTGAAGTGCCGCGCGACGCCCCACAGGCCGCTGCACAGTATCTTGCGATCGCCCGCCTCGATGCAGACCGGCTCGATGAGGCCCAGGAACTTGCGCTCGGGCCAGCGCTTGAACGTGTATTTCTGGAGATTCGCGCCGCGCCCGATACCCCACCCGAGCAGGAAGAGCGCGGGCGTCCCGATGAGCCAGACCTCCTTCCACCCCGCAGGGAATCCTGGGTCCGGGTAGGCGGCCATGCCCCAAAGCGGGAGGATGAACATCCACCCGTAGACCACGAGGCCGCCCCAGAACAACTTGAAGCCGACGTTCTCGTGGATCAGGTCGTAGGTGTAGAGCTGGACGCGCTCGAAGATGAAGTAGTCGAACACGTAGAACGTGAAGAACGCCGCATAGAGGAAAACGCCGGGATTGAAGTCTGCGCCGAAGCGCTCGTAGTGGTACGCCGCGCCCGAGAGGGCGTTCAGCGAGAGCATCGTCCCGCCGACGACGTAGAAATACATCTTCACGTCGAAGCGGTTATTGAAGAACGACATCTCCCGCGCCCGTCCGTCCCAGAGCGCAAGCAGCGGATTCTTCTCCTCCCCCGGCGGGCGGCTGTATACCGCGATGAGGGCGAAGATGGCCGTGAAGAGAGTTCCGCCGGTCACGGCGTAGATCGAGGAGCGGTAGAACCACTCGCGCGGCATCCCGGTGAGTTCGAACGCCCAGACGATCTGCGCGACGATGAACACCAGGAGGCCGTTCAGCCGGTATTTGCGGGGCTCGCCCGTCCCGGCGTCGACGACGTAGCCGGGAACCCACCTGCCCGGCAATACGAGCTGCGCCACGAAAAAGGCGGCGAAGACCGCGAGCGGGGTGAAAAACCCCGCAATCGCTTCGGTGCGTGAAAGCTCGAAAAGATGGCCGATGCCGAGCGATTCGATCATGTCCGGGAACCCCCTCTGGCGGGGAAATGGCCGGGAGTGGATGCGGGCGCGCAAGAGATCAAAAAAAACTGCGCGGCAGAGGAGTGCTCGTCCCGCGCCGCCCCGTAAAATTCACCTATGCCATCCTACGAATCGCCGGATCGATGTCAAGAAATTTTCACGGGCGTCAATCCGTGCCGGAACGCTTTCCGGCGAGAGTCCTCCCTCTCGCTCATCCCCACATCTGGCGGACTTCGCCGTGATGCGGCATAATGGGGGCATTATAATCGAGAAAGAGCTGGAGTCCCGCTAACGGCCCCGCTGATGGTATCCGCCGCGCGAGCCGGGGCCGTCCGGTACGGTTCGCGGCGATCATCGGAGTGAATCCCGGCATGGGCCATACCACGCCGCCCGGCGCTCACGCCCTGAGGGCCGCCCTATGACCGATGAATTCCTCGACGATCTGGCCGGCCGGATCGAGACGCTCAAGGCCGACGGCCTGTTCAAGCAGGAGCAGGTCATCGCCTCGCCGCAGCAGGGCGAGGTCACCTTGGAGACGGGCGCCGCCTGCATCAACCTGTGCGCCAACAACTACCTGGGCCTGTCCAACCACCCCCGCCTCGTCGAGGCGGCGAGGGCTGCGCTGTCCAGGTATGGTTTCGGGATGTCGTCGGTGCGGTTCATCTGCGGCACCCAGGTTCCCCACAAGGAGCTTGAGCAGCGCCTGAGCGCGTTCCTGGGAACCGAGGACACGATACTCTTCCCGAGTTGTTTCGACGCCAACGCCGGGCTGTTCGAGAGCCTCCTGGGCGAGGAGGACGCGATCATATCCGACGCGCTGAACCACGCCTCGATCATCGACGGCGTGCGCCTTTGCCGCGCGAAGCGATTCCGCTACGCCAACAACGACATGGCGGACCTCGAAACCAGGCTCAAGGAGGCGTCCGGCGCGCGCTACCGCCTGATCGCCACGGACGGGGTGTTCTCGATGGACGGCTACCTGGCCGACTTGCCGGCCATCTGCGACCTGGCGGAAAAGCACGATGCCCTCGTGATGGTCGACGACAGCCATGCCGTGGGCTTCGTCGGCGACACCGGGCGGGGCACGCCCGAGCGCATGGGCGTCGCAGGAAGGGTCGACATCTTGACGGGCACCCTCGGCAAGGCGCTGGGAGGCGCCGCCGGCGGCTACGTCGCAGCCCGCCGCGTGGTCGTGGAATGGCTGCGCCAGAGCGCCCGCCCCTACATCTTCTCGAACACGCCGGCGCCCGTCATCGCCCAGACCGGCCTGGCGGCGCTGGACCTGCTCGCAGGCTCCCCGGAGCTGCGGGAGCGGCTCTGGCGCAACACGAAGCATTTCCGCGCCGAAATGACCGCCCTGGGCTTCGAACTATTGGCCGGCGAGCACCCCATCATCCCCCTGATGCTGCGCGACCCGAAGCTGGCGCAGGACTTCGCCGCCGGACTCCGTGGGAAGGGCGTGCTGGTCACCGCGTTCTCGTTCCCGGTCGTCCCGCGCGGGGAGGACAGGATACGCACGCAGATGTCGGCGGCCCACGAGGTGGAGGAACTCGACCGCGCGGTCGGCGCCTTCGCCGAGGTGGGTCGGGAACTGGGAGTCATCGCGTCATGACCGCCTTCAAGCTCGAAGGACATACGGCTATCGTCACCGGCGGCGCCAGCGGCATCGGGCTCGCCACCGCGCACACGCTGGCGGAGGCGGGCGCGGCCGTCGTGGTCGCCGACCTGAACGAGGAGGCGGGCGCGCAAGTGGCGGAGGCGCTGAAAGAACGGGGCGCCGATTCGCTGTTCGTCCGGACCGACGTGGCCGAGGCCGGTGACGTCGAAGCGCTGATGGCGGCGGTCATGGAGCGGTTCGGTACGCTTGAAATCCTGATGCACTTCGCAGGGATAGGCAGGGAGATACTCGCCCTCGAGACCACGCTTGCGGAGTGGAACCGCATCATCGCCGTGAACCTCACGGGGAGTTTCCTGATGATGCAGGCGGCAGGCGCCGCCATGGTCGAGGCCGGGTACGGGCGGATCGTCTCGATGTCCTCGGTGGCGGGGCTCAGGGGCGGGAC
>WTGD01000087.1 GCA_011523725.1 Nitrospinota bacterium | reverse complement strand
GCTGTAGGGGTCGCATATATGCGACCCGCATGCCGCGAACCGGAAGGGCCGCATGATATGTCGGACATATATGTCCGACCTACAAGATCGGCAGGACAGGCGCAGGGACCTCGGACAGTAGTGACAGCCCCTCCTCGGGGCCGCCCCAGGGGCCTGTTCGACTACGGTTGTCATTCGGAGGGTTGTGTATGCCGGACATATATGTCCGACCTACACATCCCGCTCGCCGTGAACCCTCCCTCCCCGGTCGGGCGCGTCTTGCCTCAAGAGAACCGCCAGCTTTGCCCGAACTTCGCATACCACCTGGGACGTGGCCTGAACCTCGAACCGGGCACGGCGCGCCCGCCAATCCAGACTCCTGATCCGGTCGGCAAGAACGACTCCCGTTACCTTGCTTGTCGAGGGAAGCAAGACTTCGAAAGGATAGCCCTTGACCCTGGACGTGATGGGACAAAACAGCGCCAGGCCGGTCTTTTCATTATAGCTCTGCGGGCTCAAAACCAACGCGGGACGGTGCCCGGCCTGCTCATGGCCGGCCTGAGGCGAAAACGCAAGCCATACGATGTGCCCCTCGTCCGGAACGTACCGACGCTCTACCACTGCTCATTGCCCTGGGCCTCGCCGGTGTCCTGCTCGGGATGAAGATTGTCCGCCGTCACCCGGGTCAGCATGTCGGCCAGGTCATAGGTCTGCTTCCGCATCACAATCCGATCGCCTTGCGAGTCCATCTCTATGGCAGAACCTTCCGAAACCCCCCATTGTTCGGCAATGGCTTTCGGGATGCGAACAGCCAGGCTACTGCCCCATTTTCGAATATACAGATTCGCGCCCATGAGAATACCTCCATTTATATCTATATTATATATCCTTCAAGGCCGGGTTGCAAAGCCGGAATGCACCAGGCACCGCCCGCGTCGAACGCTCATTCACCACTCGCGTCAAACGCTCCCGCATCCGTCGCGTCCGGCCTCCCTCCCCGCCCGGGATCGACGCGCGCATTTGCCCGCATCTGGCGTCATGGCGGAACCCGGCGCGCGTGGCAGGATCGGCGCATGACAGGCTGGGCCGTCCGTCGCCGAAAAACGCCGAATTTCCGTAAATTCCCGTAAAATTCAATAAATAACGATAAATTTCTCGAGGCCAACCGGCTGATAAAAAAGGGGTTGCGTCGTTCTAGGGCGAAATCGAGCCGACGGGCAGGGTGGAAGCCAAAAAATCATTTTCATTTTTTTTCACGAAAACGTTCACCCGCCAGCGCGCCTCGTCGGCGTCCGGATAATCCGTCCGGTAGTGCGCGCCGCGGCTCTCCGTCCGCGCCAAGGCGCTCTCCACCACCGCCTGCGCGCTCAGGCACATGTTCTCCGCCTCCACGGCCTCCACGAGCCGCGCGGGTTCGCTCCCCCCGCACGCCGTAAGGCCTCGCGCGATACCGGCGAGCTCGCCCCGCGCCTCCTCCAGCAGCCCGCCCTCGCGCACGATGCCGGCGTTCTCCCAGCAGACGCGCTTGATCTCGCGAACCAGCTCCACCGCGCGGCCGGTTCTTCCCGCCCGCTTCGTGAGCGCGTCGGCGCGGCTCCTCGCGAGGGCGGTATCCGCCGCCGTTCCGTCCGCGCCACGGGCATACTCGCTCGCCGCCTTCGCCGCGCGCCAGCCCAGCGTGTGGGCCTCGGTGAAGGCGTTGTTCGAGAGGCGGTTCGCCCCGTGCGCGCCCGCGCTCGCCTCCCCCGCCGCGTAGAGGCCCGGCATGGCGGTCGCGCCGGTGCCGTCGATGGGCACGCCGCCCATGAAGAAGTGGGCCTTCGGCGTGACGTAGATCTCGCTGCTGTGGGGCGAAACGCCCCGCCTGGCGAAGAGTTTGAGGTTGTCGGGCGCGAAATGCTCCAGGTCCGCCACCGGGATGCCCGAGAGGTCCATCTGCACGGCGCCGTCCACCCCGCCGCCGCCCATGAGTTCGAGGTAGACCGCCCGCGCCATCAGGTCGCGCGTGGCGTCGCCCCCGCCGGGCACGTCGCGCAGGACGTCCTCGCCGTCTCGGTTGAGGAACCTTGCGCCGAGCGGGAACAGCGTGGGCGCCACGACCATGTTGCTCTCGGGCCGCTTGATGACGGCCGGGTAGAACTGGACGAACTCCATGTCCGAGAGCGCCAGGCCGGCCCTGAGCGCCATGCCGAAGGCGTCTCCGGTGATGCCGCCCGCGTTCGTGTTCTCGGCGTATATCTGCCCCGCCCCGCCCGTGGCCAGTACCGTGGCGGGGGCGTGAATGGCGTAAATCGCCCCGCTCCGCGTGTGAAAGCCGATGACGCCCCGGCAGACGCCCTCTTCGACGAGCAAATCCACCGCCATGACGTTTTCGAGGATGCGGGCGCCGTCCGCGTCGAGCTTTCTGCGCAGCGGCCGCGCCACCTCCACGCCCCAGTTCCGGACCGGGTAGACCCCGCGGTCGCGCCTGTGGCCGCCCTGGGGGTGTAAGTCGAAGGCGCCGTCCTCGCGCGTGATGAAGGGAATGCCCCACTCGTACAGATCGCGAATCCGCGCGGCGGAATCCGCGCACATGGCGTCGGCGACGTCGGGGTGGTTCAGGTGCGCGCCGCCCTCCAGGGTGTCTTCGAGGAACAGGGCCGCGCTGTCATCGGGCGCGAAATTCGCCGAATGCCCCGCCCGGGCCATGACGATGTTCCCCGAATTTCCGGGGGACTGCTTGCAGACCAGGAGCGCGTCCGCACCGCTCTCCATGGCGGCGATGGCGGCCGTCATGGCGGCGGGGCCGCCGCCCAGAATGACTACGTCGCAGGAGAGATTTTCCATGAGTCCACCTGGGGATTTCAGGGGGTTAGCGGGAAACCGGGCGGTATCCTACTTCCTCGCTTCTTCGATCGCCTCGAGCACGCGCTCGGGGGTGACGGGCAGGGTGCGGATTCGAGCGCCGCCCGTCGCATGGTAGATGGCGTTGCAAATCGCCGCCGTGATCGGGTTGATGGCCACCTCGGCCAGCCCCTTGGCGCCGTAGGGGCCGTAAGGGTCCATGGACTCGAAGAAATCATGCTCAATCGGCGGGGCGTCCATCGAGGTGGCGATGAGGTAATCGTGGAAATTCCTGCCGCGCAGATGCCCCTCCAGCGGCGCCAGGCCCTCCATCATCGCGAAGCTCATGCCCTGCACCACGCCGCCCTCGACCTGGCCCTCCGCGCCCAGCCTGTTGATCACCCGGCCCGGGTCGTGGCCGCAACAAATCCCCAAAACGTCGACGACGCCCGTCTCCATGTCCACCTCCACCTCGGCGCCGTGGGTGCTGAAGGAATACGTGGTCGAGGGATTCCCGTATTTCTCCTTGTCGAGCACGTCTCCCCCGGCCAGCCATTTGCCCTCGCCCTCGATCACGCTTCCGGCCCGCCTGACGACCTCGCCTACCGCCATCTTCCGCTCGGCCAATGCCTTCGCCCGGACTTCTCCCTCCACGATTTCGAGCTCATCCGCCGGGATTTCCATGGACTCCGCCGCCGCGTCCAGAAGGTTTTTGCGCGCGTCTTCGGCGGCGAGTTTCACGGCGTTGCCGCCAATCAGCGTGATGCGGCTCGCGAACGCCCCCATGCCGAAGGGCATGTAGCCCGTATCCGTGGGAGGGACTTTGAACCGCTCCACGGGGATACCCATGACCTCGGAGGCGATGTAGGCCATCACGCTCGTGGCCCCCTGGCCCAGGTCCGACTCGCCCGACCAGATCTCGACCTTTCCCTCCTCATCCACCCGGACCACGCCGCTCGAGGGATCGGTGTCATCGGGGCCCAGTTCGACGGAAAACCCCTTGTTTCCCGAAACATGAATGCAACTGGCGAGACCTATTCCGCGCCCCTTCCCTCCCCGGGCGCGCTTGGCCTTCCAGTCCATCTCCTCCACCACGTACCTGGTGGCGTCGGCCACGGCGCAACTCGCAATCTTCCAGCCGTGGAGCGAGACGTCGCCCTTTTCGGTGTAGTTCTTGAGGCGAAGCTCCGCCGGGTCCATCCCCAGGCCGTCGGCCACGTTGTCGAGGTGACTCTCCCAGGCGTAGGTCGCCTGCACGTTGCCGAACCCGCGCATCTGGCCCGAGGGGATGATGTTCGTGTAGACGAGCTTGCCCTGAATCTCGGCGGCGGGCGTCTTGTAGAGGTTATCCGTCCTGAGCGCGATGGAACTCATGATGGCGGGCGACAGCGAGCTGTATGCGCCGTTTTCCGCCACGATCCTGACGCGCTTGCCCGCGAGCGCCCCGTCGCGCTTCCAGGCGGACTCCAGGGAGATGTGCACCGGCATCCTCGGGCGCATGGCGATCAGGTCTTCTTCGAGGCTCATCATGAATCTGACCGGTTTTTCCGCCGCCCGGCTCAGCATCGCCGCCATGAGGGCCGCCTTCACGTCCAGCTTGCCGCCGAAGGCGCCGCCCGGCTTGGTCTGCGTCACGCGAAAATCATCGGGGGACATGCCCATGGCGGGCCCCAGCATGAAGGTGCGAATCAGGAACACCGACTGCAGACAACCCCAGACGGAGATTTTCCCGTCGGGGTGCCACTGCGCCGCGCAGCCGGTGGGCTCGATATACGCC
>WTGD01000324.1 GCA_011523725.1 Nitrospinota bacterium | reverse complement strand
CGCCGAGCTGCCAGACGACCGCCACGAGGGAGCACGCCAGCGGCATCGCCGTGAGGCGGACCGATCGGGTATAGGCGTATACGAAAAGGGCGGTGATCACCACGGCGAGGGCGAAGAACAAGAGCACCTGCGCCGCGCCGTCCGCTATTTCTCCCACGACCTTGGCGAACCCGATGATGTGGACGCGCACGACGCCGCCGGCCTCGGCGTCGCGGCGGATGACCTCTAGCGCCCGCGCGACTTCGAGGTAATCGAGCCGCTCGCCGGTGTCGGGGTGAAATTCCTGGAGCCTCGCGCTCACGAGCGCGGCGGAGAAATCGTTCGCCACCAGCCGGCCCACGATGCCCGCCTTGATGATGTTCTCGCGCACCCGCGCGAGGCCGGCCTTCGTCGGCTTGAAGTCGGGGGGCAGCACGTTGCCCGCGACGATGCCGTCCTCGACCACCTCGTTGTAGCGCACGTTCGGCGTCACCACCGAATAGACCTGGGTGCGGTCGACGCCCGGCACGAAGAACACGGCGTCGTTCACCTTCTGGAGTTCCGCGAAGAACGCCGGGCTGAAGATGTCGCCCTCTCGCGCTACGAGCGCCACCGCCACGCGGTCCGCACCCCCGAACGCGGCGCGGTGCCTGGTGAAGGTGCGCATGTACTCGTGTTCGAGTGGGACCAGCTTGGTGAAGCCCGCATCCACCCGCAGCCCCGTCGCGAGCCAGGCCATCGCCAGCGTGATGATGAGAAACGCCGCGAGCACCCGCTTGCGGTGCGAGAACAGCGCGCGCTCGAGCAGGGCCGTAACCGGGGATGTGTTGGGAGTGGAGGAGGCGTCCGGCATCTGCAAGCGTCTATCGGGTCCCGGGCAGGCGCTTCGCCCCGAACTCTCCGAGCAGCAGCACCCCTCCGCCAGAAAGCGCGAGCGCCTTGGAGATCCCCAGGCGCGACGTCAGGGGCCTGAAGACGGCGTCGGTCGAGACGCTGCGCCCGCCGTCGCGGCTGACGAGCAGGGCGCCTTCGAGGCCGGTGACGAGCAGCAGGCCCGGCTTCACGAGGAGCGCCCCGGTGAGGGTCGCCTTCGTCCGCGTGCTTACCTGAGTCCAGCTCTCGCCCCCGTTCTCGGAGCGAAACATGCTGCCCCGAAGGCCCAGCAGCAGCAACCTGTCCGCATCGAGCGGGAGTGCGGAGAACCAGGAACCCGTGTAGGGCGAGGGCAGCTTGCGCCAGGCGCCGCCGCCGTCGTCGCTGCGGTAAATCGCGCCCGCCTCGCCTGCGATGAACAGCCGCGAAGGTCCTGCGGGCACGATGGCGTTCAGGTGGAAATCGTCCTTGTCGATGGTGCGCGGCTTCCAGGTGCGGCCGCCGTCCGACGTGGCGAGGAAATAACCATACGCCCCGACCGCGAAGCCGACCCGCTCGTCGCGGAACCAGATGTCGAGCAGGGGGCGTTCTTCTTCGGGCGCGTGATGGGCCACCCGCCACGTCAGGCCGCCGTCCTCGGTGCGGAGGATGACGGCGTCGTGCCCGACGGCCCAGCCGATGCGCGCATCGTGCATGTGCACCGCGGTCAGGAGAGCCCGGACGGGAACGCGGGCCTGTTTCCAGCTCACGCCGCCATCGGCCGAGACCAGCACGTGGCCGCGCTCGCCGACCACCACCAGGCGCGCGCCTGCGGAGGCTCCGTCGAGAAGCAGGGATTTTGGCGCGAGCCGCGCCTCAACCGCCGGTTGGGCGTTCGCCGCCCCGAAGGGCAGCAGACAGAAGACGAGGGCGGGCAGGATGCGCGGGCTCAGTCTTCGTAGAATGCCGGAGGCCGCCGGGTTCATCTCCTGCCCATGCGGCGCAGCGCCGAGGGATTGAAATCTCTTTCCGAAAAGGTCGAGGAGAAGACGTTCATGGGATACTCGTTGTTGAGACCCAGCGCGAGGTAGCGCCCGGCCTGAAGGTCGGTGTGCACCTCGAGGGTGTAGCCCAACAAGGGTTTTTCGTAATAGTTGACGACGTGGCCTTCGGACACGCGCCAGAGCTGATCCCGGTTGTCGTAAATGTCGGCGAGCAGGATCATCCACGAATCCTCATCCACGTAGAAGCGTCGTTTCTTGTAGATATGGCGCGCTCCTTCCTTGAGCGTCGCCTCGACCACCCAGACCCGGTGCAGTTCGTAGCGCAGATATTTCGGGTTGACGTGCAGGGGCTTCAAGACGTCGGCGAAGGTGATCTTGTCGCTGTGCAGCTTGTAGCTGTTGTAGGGCACGTACATCTCTCGTTTGCCGAGGAGCTTCCAGTCGTAGCGGTCGAGCGCCCCGTTGAACATGTCGAACTGATCGCTCGTTCGCAGCCCGTCCGCAGCGGTGCCGGGATTGTCGTAGGCGATGTTCGGGGCGCGCCGCACCCGTCGCTGGCCGGGGTTGTACACCCAGGCGTGGCGCGGCTCGGCGACCTGGTTGAGCGTCTCGTAGGCCAGCAGGATTCTGCCCGCCAGCCGCGCGGGCGCCGCCACCTTCTGGCGGAAGAGGATCATCCTGTTGTTGAGCTTCTGCTCCGTCATGCCCGGCAGGGAATAGCGCGCGACGTATGCGTCCTCGAGCCTGACGAGGGTGTAGTCGCCGCTTCTGGTGACGGCGGCCTGGCCGATGATGCGCGAGGCGGCCTCGCCCCGGTAGCGCAGAAGATGATTCCAGATCACCTGCGCGCCCTTTTTGGGAATCGGGAACGGAACCCCGATCACCGCGCCCGTGACGCCGCTGCCCCCCTCCGCGAGTTTCGCGGTGGTGGCGACGCGCCGGGTGGCGTCGTAGATGCGCTGCGGGAAGGCGGCGCTGCGCCGGGTCGGATAGACGGGAAGCCGGAGCGTCGGGTAGGCCTCCACCATCTTCTGGAGCCCGGCCGAGAGTCTCGCGCGATGCTTGTCGAGATTCGCGCGGGTGATGGTGAAAAGGGGCTTGTCGCCGGCGTAGGGGTCGGGATGGTGATCGCCCACCTTGTAGCCCGCCGGCGGGGTCGTGATGCCGCCCTTCCACTCCGGGATGGTGCCTGCGGCGTTGCCCGCCCGCTCCGCGCCGAGAGGGGTCAAATCCTTGCCGAGCCGGGCGACCTCATCCGTTGAAATCGCGGCGGAGGCGCTGGTTGCGGCGAGGATACAAAGTATCGCGACGATGGCTCTCAAAATCATGGATTTCATGGCGGTTACCCCATTTTCATCGCTGTCGGTCAGAACAGGTATTTGACGGTGGCGGAGATGAAGTCGCGGTCGCTCGCTTGATTGTGCCTCTCAGCGCCGCTGAACATGGTGTAGCTCACGTCGAAATGCCAGCGGTTGAGGTAGCTCGCGCCCAGCCCGAGAGTCAGCGCCATCCGATCCTCGATGAAAGACCCGCCCGGACCGGGGCTGGTGCCCTTCACGTCATGCTGGAACGAGACGCGCGGGGCGATGTTCACCGCGCCGATAGCGTTGAGATACGACAGCCGCGCCGCCAGCCGGTAGCCGAGGGAAGTGGAACTCGCGAACCGATCCAGCGGATCCGTCGGGAGACCCGCGTGCGCGCCCGCCGCCGTGGAATGAAACGGCTCCCCGCTGGTCTGCGTGCCCGGCCCCTCGAGGCGCAACTCGCTCTTGTCGGGCATGTCGTGCACGTACATGAGCGCCGCTTCCGCGAGGAACGCCAGGCTGTCCGCCCCCAGGGTGGGACCAAAGACCTTGGTGGCCGTGGCCTGAACCTGGCTCACGTCGCGCTCGATGTAGCCCTGGACGTAGGTGTCGGGGGCGAAGACGCCGACCTGGTTCCGGCAGTAGGGGAAGGAATTCGCGCAAAACCTTTGGGTCGCCGGGTCAAGTGTGAGCGGCGTCAGGGCCGCGAAGAACACCTCGGCGTCGTCTATCTGCAGGGGCGCGTCCATGCGATAGGAGTATTCCCCCTGAAGCGCCCAGCCCGAGGCTCCGAGCACGGTGTTGAAGCTCAGGCCGAAGAGCTGGATGTCTTCGGGATACTCGGCGAAGTAGCCCGCCGTCTTCACGTAGCGATCGACGGCGAGAGAGCCGGCGATGGTGCCGACCTGACTGGCGACCTGGCCGGGAACTATGCCGGCGACTTGTCTTTGGATCTCCGCCTGAATGGCCGCAGGCGGTGTGCCGGGCGGAACTTGCGCCGTGACCGCGGCGGTGACCTGCTGGGTGACCGCCTGCGTTACTGCCTGCGTCACCGCCCGTGTGGTCACGGAAGTGGGCGAACCGACCGCCCCCGCCGCAAAGAGGCCATCCTGTATCCCCTGCACGGTGCCGGTGCGCCCGCTCAGGACGGGCAGGCGGCTGTGGTAGTTGATGAAATAAACGCCGAATTCGGTGTTGTTCAGGCCCTCGGCGAGGTAGCGCAGCGCGACGCCCCACTGGCCCGAGTCTTCGGGTTCGTTGTCTCCCCCGCGGAACACGTTCAGGAAATACTTGTCGAATTCCGGCTGCGCCCTCTGGGGCAGGGGCGTCAGGGTACCCGGGGCGGTCGGGCTGGGGATGCGGAAGCCACGGAGGTCGGCGTTGATCGCCGCCGTGACGGGACCGAACCCGCTACCCGTGTCGGGAACGGCCCCCCAGCCGAGCACGACCCTCCTCCCG
>WTGD01000089.1 GCA_011523725.1 Nitrospinota bacterium | reverse complement strand
GAGGATGGAAACCCGCCTGTTCCGCGTCGTTTCGGGCGCAATAAATGATGGTTCAAGGGGTAAATTAAATCTGAAAAATTCGATAAATTCAGATAAATATCGATAAATTAGCGGGGTTTTTCGATAAATTAATTTAATCAGGACAAACTTCAGGAATAAGGTGCCAAACCATTGAATTACAACAACTTGATATATGAAACCGACGGGCCCGTCGCTATCTGTACCTTCAATCGTCCCAAGGCGCTAAACGCCCTGAATACAGAGACGATGGATGATCTTGCTCAAGTGGTATCGGATTTCAGGGATGATAACGATCTGAAAGTATTGATATTAACGGGTTCGGGCGATCGGGCGTTCATCGCGGGGGCGGATATCAAGGGCATGGTGGGGCGCTCTCCCCTGAGCGCGAGGTGGCTCTCGGAGCATGGAACGAAAATCCTGAGAGAGCTGGAAACCATTGGAAAACCTTCGATTGCGGCGGTGAACGGGTTCGCCCTGGGCGGCGGCTGCGAGGTGGCGATGGCGTGCTCGATACGGCTGGCGTCGACGAACGCGCTCTTCGGGCAGCCGGAGATCAACCTGGGCATCATCCCCGGCTACGGCGGCACCCAGCGCCTCACCCGCCTCGTCGGAGCGGGTCGCGCGCTGGAAATCCTCATGACGGGAGATCCGGTGAACGCCGAAGAGGCGTACCGCGTCGGCCTGGTGAACAAGGTCTGCGAGCCGGATGCCCTCATGGATGAGGCGAGGGCGCTGGCGCAAAAGCTGGCGTCGAAGAGCAAACCCGCTATCGAATTGATATTGCAGGCCGTACACGGCGGCTTGGAGGGCGGTCTCGATGAGGGTTTGACGCTCGAGACCGAGAAATTCGGCTTGGTGAGCAGCACGGAAGATTCACAGGAAGGCCTTACCGCGTTCATCGAGAAACGCTCCGCCGATTTCCAGGATCGCTGATGCCGGGTTCCAAGGCTGATTCCAGGAAACGAAGCAAGCCGAAAAAAGGCAAAAGCAATCTTCGCGTATGGAAGACGCCCGAGCAGAGGCGCCTCGAACGGGAAGTTCCGCAAGTCATCCCGATGTACAAGACGAACAGGGAACGCCACCTCGATGAAATCCAGAGGTGGATGGACGAGAACCTGCCTCCTCCCGACACGCCTGAATGGGAGGCGCTCTGCACAGGATGTGGGAAGTGCTGCTACGACAAGGTCTGGGAGGGAGACAGGTTGCTCCTGTTGACCAGCGCCTGTCCGTACCTCGAAGTCGAAACGAACCGTTGCCGCGTATATTCCGAGCGTTTCGAAATCGAGCCGATGTGCCTGCCGATCGGCCCTGAAATCATCGAAATGGGGGGGCTTCCCGAGGATTGCCCTTACGTCGCGAATTTCCCGGGCTACCGGGGCCCCAAAGTCGTCGACAAGAGCCTGGACGAGATGTAGCTCTCATCCCCGAATCCCCGTTCTTTACAGGATCGCGCCGTGTATTGATCGAACCCCCCAAATCTCTGCCTTCACCAGGCAAATCCTTGCCGTTTCGTGCGTTTCGCGGTGCCTGAAGCTATCCACTGAAACGCATTCCGTGCCATAATCATTCATCATATTCTGCCTGTGGGAAATTCCTTGAACCGATCCATCACCCACAATTTGGATCTCCAGGCCGGTTTCATCGCATTTTGCGGTGAGTAGCCGGCGATGGGTGCGCATCACGGGTCCGATAGCGTGCGGACGGGAGATGAGTTGCTCATAAAAGGTTGACGTTTTGCTTGATGCCATACACCCCAACATTCTAGCGCTCTGCTGCGCCGCGCTCATCGCCTTCGCCCGCGTTTCGCAGCGCTATGCGATTCCGCGCATGAAGATGCACACGGCTAACCTGATCATGGCGTGCGTGACGACTACTCTCGGGTGGTTGTTCTACTGGGTGGAGGGGGCGCTCAGCCAGATTCCATATCAGGGCGTTTTCTGGTTCATGGCGATGGGTTTTTTCGGGAGTTTTTTGGGCAGATACATCAATTTCGTTGCCATCCGCTACACCGGCCTGGCGCGCGCGTCGGTGATGAGCCAGACCGTTCTCGTGTGGTCGTCGATTCTGGCCGTTTTCATATTGGATGAGAGCATGTCGCTCCAGAAAGCGGGCGGTATTCTGGGCGTCATGTGCGGTGCCAGTCTTCTCGTCTACAACCCCAAAGGAGATATTGGCCGCAGGATTCCGCTTCACTACTACATCATCCCCATTGCGTCGGCGCTGATGTACGCATTTGCGCATCTGGTGGGAAAATTCGCGTTCGAGTGGATTTCCTCCTCCGCTTTCGGGATGGCGGTCGCGAATACGACCTCTCTTACACTCTTGCTGGGAACAATGCCCTTCGCGCAGAGCCAGGGGGATCCGGGCACCAATGGTGACAGGAAAGGGCTTTTCGTCCTTCTCCTGGGAGCCGTGCTGCAAGGATGCGGTATTTTCTTCTTCTGGTCCTCGGTGAAGCTCGGCGAGATCACCCGCGTCATCCCCCTGACCCGCCTGTCCGTTTTATTGATCATCTTTCTCTCCTGGCTGTTGTTCAGGCAGCAGGAAAACGTGACTTGGCGCGTCGTCCTGGGCGCATTGATCGCGCTGGTGGGTGCTTTCGCCATCGTTACTGGAAGATAGACTTTGCTCGACGCCGTTCATCCAAATATTCTGGCCCTCATCGCGGCTTGTTTCATCGCCTCCGCGCGAACGCTTTACCGCGCCGGCGTGGCGCGCCTGAGCCCGATTGTGATGAACGTCTTCATGCTCGCCGTGCAGGTGTGCTTCGGCACGACGTTTTATGTGCTGGAAGGCGGCGTGGCGGATTGGCCGCTCGGAGGACTCCTCTGGTTCGCCGCCATGGGCATATCCGGCTCCTTCGTCGGACGTTATCTGAGCCTGGTCGGCATGAAGCTGGTGGGGCTGGCGCGCTCCTCGATCGTGACCCAGACCAGCCTCGTGTGGGCGTCGTTGTTTGCGGTGGTCTTCGCGGGCGAGCGGATGACGTGGCTCATCGCACTGGGGACGCTGACCATCATGATGGGGTCGATCCTGCTCGCCTATGAAAAAGGTGAGGTTCAAAGGCGCATTCCCTTGTATTTTTACCTCGCTCCTTTGAGCACGGCCGTTTTGTTCGCGATGACGCACGTCTTCGGCAAGTTCGGACTGCAGATAATCAAATCCGCCTCCTTGGGGATGACGGCCGGCAGCATGACGGCTTTTTGCCTCGCGCTGTTTGTCCTGCCTTTGTCGGTGGAAGGGAGAGCGCCCAAATCCTGGGACAGGAAAGGACTTCTGGCCGTTTTGGGCGGCGCTTGTCTGAACGCCATGGCCGCATTTTTCTTCTGGTCATCCATAAAAACGGGAGAGATCGTTCAGATCATCCCCCTGAATCGCCTCTCGGTGCTGCTCATCATTTTCCTGTCCTGGCTGTTTTTCAGGAAACAGGAGGCAGTGAACCTGCGCGTCGTCATCGGCGGCATCTTGTCCGTCATCGGCGCGGTCGGCGTCGTTTTGGGTAAATAGGTTTCCTCCGAACGCGAAGCGATGCCGGCCGGAGAATGCGCTCCCCCTCGTTTCTCGTTCACAATGCTGATAAGGTGAAGGTACGAAACGGTTTTCATTTTTTCGCGTTATGAGAGGCGCATCATGGTGGAAGTCGGCATCATCGTGGCCCTGACGCTCAAGGGCACGTACATCGGCGACTACGATAAGCTGAGAGAGATCGCCCAGGAGTCCGAGAGGCTCGGAATCGACTCGCTTTGGCATTGCGATCATTTCGTGACGCTCGACCCCGCCTCTTACGGCAGCCAGACGGGCTTCGGCGCCCAAGACGAGAAGGAACAATCCGCCGATACCGCGATTCTGGAACCCTGGACGACCCTCGCCGCGCTCGCGCGAGACACCGAGCGCTTGCGCCTGGGTACGCTGGTGTCGTGTGTGGGATACCGCCCGCCGGCCATGCTGGCGAAAACAGCGGCCACGGTGGATGTCATCAGCAAGGGCAGGGTGGATTTCGGGATTGGAGCGGGCTGGATTGAAAACGAATATCATTCCTTCGGGTATCCCTATCCGAATGCCGCCGTACGGATCGAGCAACTCGAAGAAGCCATTCAACTGATACGCGCGATGTGGACGGAATCCGCCCCCCATTTCGAGGGCGGGTATTTTCAGATTCAAAACGGCGTTTGCGATCCGCCCCCGGTTCAGAAACCGCATCCGCCAATATGGACCGGAGGCGAGGGTCCCAAACTACTCGGTGTCTCGGCCCGTCAGGCGGACGGTTACAACTGCCGCTGGTGGACGCCTGAGCAGTTTCTGGAGAAAAGGCCCGGGATCGAGGCGGAATGTAAAAAGGCGGGAAGAGACCCCGACGCAATAAGGGCGTCGCTCATGGTGATGGTGATTCCCGAAAAAGACAGGGCCGTGGCCCGTGCGGCTCGCGAGAAACTGAGCGTCATCCCGGAATCGGGGAGCGTCTATGGGACACCCGATGACTGCGTTGCGTGTCTCAAGGAATATCCAAAGGCGGGCGTGGATCACATTCTGGTGACCATTCCCGACCTGGATGTGAATCCTCATAGATTGACCCTTATGGGC
>WTGD01000015.1 GCA_011523725.1 Nitrospinota bacterium | reverse complement strand
AATCGTTCCCGAGGACTTTTTCAACGATCCCTTATGAGCGCCCTTCCGAACCCGTCCCGACGCACCCGGGGTCGTACGACTTATGCGGTGATTGTTGTTTTTGGGACGTTCGGCGTCGGAGTGCGTCTTCGGTCGGCGCGGAGCCGATCTCTATTCGCCGGGTTGTTCCTTGCGCTTTTCGACCGCCGCCATCGCCTGCCCGCGGTCTTCGGGGTCTTCGACGCGGCGCGCGGTGTCGAGAGCGGCGTCGATTTGCCCGGCTTCCGCCTGCGCGACGGCGATATCCCGGTAGGCCCAGGATCGATACAGCGCCTTGCTGATGCCGCTTGCGGAATTGAGAGCGGCGGAGAAATCTTTCGCATTCGCCTGTCCCGTGGCGATTTCCTGCAAGGCCCAGGAGCGCCAGGCCGGGTCGCCGATTTCACGGGCGCTCTGAACGGCGGCGGTGAAATCCCCCGCCTCGGCCATTTCCATGACGCTCAGCCACGCTTGTTCGGAAAGGCGTTTTTCGTCGCGGATCTCCTCGATCGCCTCCAGAGCGATGTTCATCGTGTGGGAGGCGATGATAGCGCCGGGGCCGCTCTGAACGGCGGAGAAGTGCTTGAGCGCCTCCATTTGATCGTCGGGGTCGTCGATGCGGCGTATCGTCTCGATGGCTTCGCTGATGTGCCCCGCCCTTGTCTGCGCGATGGCGATCTCCCGCAAGGCGGAGGCGTAGAAAAGAGCGCTGCCGATGCCGCGCGCGGTCTCGATGGCGGCGTCGATATCCCCCGCCTTCGCCTGTTCGGAGGCGAGCTGACTCAGATGAATGGATCGGCTGACGATCTCGCTGAAGAACCGGTCGTTTTCGGCCTCGGGCGTCTCCTCCCGGATTTCCTCGCTTTCCGGCAGGAAAGAGGCCGGCGGCGCCTCCTCGGCTTCGCGCGAAGCCCCCAGAAATCGCATGAAACTCCGGAGCATGTTTCTCATCCGGTCCCTCGTGTATCTCGTATCCGTATGAGAGCGTTCTTCTCAATCCCGAGTGGTCTTTCCACAGGATTGGTATCATGAGCGTCGCTCGAAACCATTTTAGTATGGAGCATTATCTGTGCATTTATTTTACATTGCAATAAATTAAGAACTTCACAGCTGAAATTATGGATCCCCGCCACGAAGATGACGTAGCGGAACCGGGGGAAACCAGCGGCTGACGCCGCATCCGCAGGGCGGGAAATTTGCGCGGTTTCTACTCCTCAATCGCCTCGGCGACGCGTTCGGCGATATCGGTCAGCGAGTCTGGGCGCTACGTGTTGTTTTGCGCTTTGTGTTTTTCGACCGCCGCCAGCGCCTGCTCGCGGTCTTCGGGGTCTTCGACGCGGCGCGCGGTGTCGGTGGCGGCGTCGATTTGCCCGTCTTCCGCCTGCGCCACGGCGATATCCCGGTAAGCCCAGGAGCGGTAGAGCGCCTTGCTGATGCCGCTTGCGGAATTGAGGGCGGCGGGGAAATCTCTCGTTTTCGCCTGGCCCGTGGCGATTTCCTGCAGGGCCCAGGAGCGCCAGGCCGGGTCGCCGATTTCACGGGCTGCCTGAACGGCGGCGGTGAAATCCCCCGCCTCGGCCATGTCCATGACGCTTCGCCACGCATTTTCGGAAAGGCTTTTTTCGTCGCGGATTTCCTCGATCGCCTCCAGAGCGGCATTCAACGTGTGGGAGGCGATAGCAGCGGCGGGACCGCTCTGAACGGCGGAGAAGTGCTTGAGCGCCTCCATTTGATCGTCGGGGTCGTCGATGCGGCGTATCGTCTCGATGGCTTCGCTGATCTGTCCCGCCCTCGCCTGGGCGATGGCGATTTCCCGCAGGGCGGAGGCGTAGAAAAGTGCGCTTCCGATGCCGCGTGCGGTCTCGATGGCGCCCTCGATGTCCCCCGCCTGCGCCTGTTCGCTGGCGAGTTCGCTTAGATGAATGGAGTGGTTGGTGACTTCGCTCAGGAACCGGGCGTTTTGGTCTTCAGGGGTCAGTTCGCGCCCATCGGGCGTCTCCTCCCGGATTTCGGCGCTTTCCGGCAAGAATGAAGCCGGAGCCCTCTCCTCGGCTTCGCGCGAAGCCCCCAGTAATCGCATGAAACTCCGGAATATGTTTCTCATCCGACTCTTCCCATACCCCGCACGGGAGAATACGTCTTCATACAAAGCCAGCGTTCACAGAGGATTCAAGATTGTGTCGCCTGTCAATCATTATCTTCGCTAGTACTTTATTTTGCAAAAAAATAAAGTACTCAAAAAGATGGATTTATGGATATTCGACGTGAAAATGGCGTGGGAATACGAAGCTAGAGCGAAAATTCGGGGGTCGACGCCGCGTTCGGCAGGGAGAGCCGATTGCGCGGTTTCTACTCCTCGATCGCCTCGGCGACGAGTTCGGCGATGTCGGCGGCGCGGATGTTCTTCTCGGGGTCGAGCGCCTTGAGAGCGTCATCGAACATCTGCATACAGAAAGGGCAGGAGACGGCGGCGGTTTTGGCTCCGCAGGCCTTCACGTCCTCGAGCCGCTCGTGGTTGATGCGCTTCTGGGGCTCATCGTCCATCCAGGCGTAGCCGCCTCCCGCGCCGCAGCACAGCGAGCGCGAGCGGTTGCGCGCGAGTTCGGTGAAGCCGCCGTCCGATATCTGGTGCAAAACCTCGCGCGGGGCGTCGTATACGCCGTTGTGGCGGCCCAGGTAGCAGGGGTCGTGGTAGGTGAGGGAGCCGAGCGATTTCTTGAGCTTGAGCTTTCCGGATTTTATCAGTTCCGCGATGAGCTGCGTATGGTGCACCACCTCGTAGTTTCCCCCGAAGTCGGGGTATTCGTTCCTGTACGTGTTGAAGCAATGCGGGCAGGTGGTGATGATTTTCTTCACCGCATAGCCGTTCAGCGTCTCGATGTTCTGCTTCGCGCACATCTGGAAGGTGAATTCGCCCCCGACCCGCCGGGCCGGGTCGCCCGTGCAGACCTCCTCCGCGCCCAGGATGGCGAAGTCCACGCCCGCCGCGCTCAAAATCTTCACCATCGCCCTCGATACCTCGATGTTGCGGTCGATCATCGAACCCGTACAGCCCACCCAGTAGAGGTATTCCGCCTTCCCGCCGCTTGCGAGGACCTTCACGTCGAGGCCCTCGTACCATTCCTCCCGGTTGTGCTGCGCGCCCACCCAGGGGTGTTGCCGCTCGTCCATCGACTTTAAGAACTGGCGCGCGTCCTCGCTCGTCTTGGATTCCATCATCACCAGGTAGCGGCGCATGTCCACCATCTTGGGAATGTGTTCGATGAACACGGGGCACTCCTGCTGGCAGGCCCCGCAGGTGCGGCAGCCCCAGAGTTCTTCCTCCAGAACCGCGGGCTCGTCCGCGGGCTCGCCGAACAGGGGCGGCCGCTCGCCCGCCTCCCCGTTTTCCGCGAGCGCGGCCGGGCCCGCCTCGCTCAGGTGCGCCTTCATGTCCTGGATCAGCTTTTTGGGGCTGAGCGGCACGCCGCTCATGTAGGCGGGGCAGACGTCCTGACAGCGGCCGCAGTTGGTGCAGGCGTCCAGATCGAGCAGGTTCTTCCAGGTGTATCCCTCGATCTTCTCCACGCCCAGGGTTTCGATGGCCTCGGGGTCTGATTCCATCGTTGCCTCGATGTCGATGAAGCTCAGCTTGCCGCTGGGCTCCAGGTTCCGGCAGAACATGTTCAGCAGGCCGTACCAGATGTGGTTGAACTTCCCGAAGCCCATGTAGCCGAGCAGCACGAACGCGGTAATCGCGTGGAACCACCAGTTGATGCGGTGGAGGAACCGGAGCGTCTCGACGCTCAATCCCTGGAGGGTCAGGGCGACCGCGTAGCCGCCCGGCGACCACGGGGCGAGGGAGGGGTTGTCTCTTAGCTCCGTCGCCGCGATGCGCAGCCCCTCCACGACGAAGCCCTGGACGAAGACGAGCAGGAGCAGCCAAAGTGCCATGTAGTCGTCGAGTACGGAATTCATGCGCTCGGGCTTTACCACCAGGCGCCGCCAGAGGGCCATCAGCAAGCCGACGATCCCGAGCAGCCCGAAGCCGTCGCTCAGCAGCGAATAGCCCAGGTAGAGGTTTCCCTCGAGGTAGTGGATTCCCGTCCATTCCTGAACGGCGATCATGGAGGTGGCGATGAGTTCGGCGAAGAAGCCGTAGAAGATGAACAGGTGCATGAGGCCGGGGTAGGTGTCCCGCAGCATCCTGCGGTGGAGAACCAGCTCGTCCACGACGCCCCAGAGACGTTTTCCTGGATTATCGGTTCTCAGCTCCCCGCCGCCCAGGCGCCACAAGCGCACGCGCTGGTAGATGCCGTAGGACATCACGCCGATCGCCGCCGCGGCGAAGAGGTAGATCAAGGGGCCCAGAACGATGTTCCAGTAAATTTCCCGCGTGGGCGTCATGTGAAAATCCTGTCGGGCGTTCTGCATCGGAAATGCGCTTGTCTGATTTTGCGAGGGTACGCAAACTTGGCGTAAAAGTCGACACACTCCTGAGTTCATTTGAAACGCGGGGTTCTTTACTTGATAATCGGGGTTGTAACTTTCTGGGGTAGATAAGAGGGGAGGCGGCGGATGAGCGAGAGAAAAATACGGGTGCTGGTGGGCAAGCCCGGCC
>WTGD01000103.1 GCA_011523725.1 Nitrospinota bacterium | reverse complement strand
CATCAGCTGGAAGTTCTGGGAGCTTCGGGGCGCTCGGCGGCGCTCGGCGATGTTCGTCGATGCGTTCTGGCGCTCCAAGCGCCTCGACAGGCTTTACGCGGAACTCGACGAGCGCGAGAGCAGCCCGGTGGGCGAGGTGTTCGCCGCGGGTTACCAGGAAGCCGAGCAGGTGCTGAAAACGCGCGCGCGGGAGGGGGAGGAGGATTCGAGCGTTCTCACCTCGGAAATGACGGGGGTGGAGAGCGTCGAGCGCGCGCTGCGGCGCGCCGCG
This sequence comes from Nitrospinota bacterium, assembly GCA_011523725.1. Lineage (GTDB taxonomy): Bacteria > UBA8248 > UBA8248 > UBA8248 > UBA8248 > Bin107. Next base: position 4,353 of record WTGD01000103.1, on the reverse strand, counting down.
AACGAGCAGGTGAGCAGGCTCGAGCGCATGCTGACCTTCCTGGCCACCACGGCGAGCGCCACGCCGTTCATCGGGCTTTTCGGCACGGTGTGGGGCATCATGAATTCGTTTCGCGAAATCGGCGCCAGGGGTTCCGCCGGGCTCGCCGTCGTGGCGCCGGGCATCAGCGAAGCGCTCATCGCCACGGCGCTCGGGCTGCTGGCGGCCATTCCCGCCGTGATCGCCTATAATCACTACCAGGGCCGCGTGAAAGTGATCGCGGATGAAATCGAAAACTTTACGGCGGATTTCCTCAACCTGGTCGACCGCCATTTCATGCGTTTATGACGAACGGAGCTTCCCGTGGCCGTTAAGCTGAACCGTGGTTCGAGCATCTCGGACATCAACGTCACCCCGCTCGTGGACGTGATGCTGGTGTTGCTGGTGATTTTCATGGTCACGGCGCCCCTGCTGGAGACGCAGAACCAGGCTGTGAACGTGGATTTGCCGCAGGTGCAGGCGGCGAAGGCGAACGTGGCGGAGGATGCCGTCGTCATTACGTTGGACAAAAAACGCGACATGTATATAAATGATAATCCACTGGTCGCCTCCGAGCTCAAGGAGAAGCTCACGGTGCTCTTCAAGGACAGGAGGCGCAAGGAGATCTTTCTCAGGGCGGATCGCGCGGTTCCTTACGGTGAGGTGGTGGAGGTCATGGCCATCATTCGCGCGGCGGGCATAGGCCGCCTCAACATGGTGACCGACCCCCTGGAATCCTCTCGGGGCGGGCGGCGCAGACGCTGAAAAGTCAGTGGCCCCATGAATAAAAAACCGGAATTCTCGCAAGATTCCAATTCCTCGAACGCGCGCTCACCCCGATCGGGCGCGAGCCTTCGGGACGCGAACGGCCACAGGGGCAGGCTGCTCCGCGACCGCCGCTTTCTCAGGGCGCTGGCGGCTTCCGCCGTTTTGCACGTTTCACTCTTCGTCTGGGTGAGCCTGGCGCCCTCTCAGCCGAAATACCGGTTTTTCGGGAGCGGAACGGCCGTCAGCCTGGTGGGAGCGGATGAAATCCCTGGCGGTTCGGCGCGGGGAAAATCCGGCGATCGGCCCGAGGAGGTGGAGGCACCTGCCCCTCGAAAAGGGCCGGACGATGGAGCGAGGAAGATAGCGGCGCCGAAGAAAAAAACCGCGCCCGCCAAGGTGAAGAAGAAAAAGGTCGTCAAGAAGAAGAAACCTCCCAAGGAAGTCCGGCGCATCAAGGCCAGGAAGGACGATAAAAGCAAAAAGATTGCGCGGAAGAAGAAAAAACGCGACCGCGTTCGCGAGGCGCGTCTCAAGCGGATACGCGATCGCAGGGAGCGCGCCAGGCGCTGGCGCAATCGTTTCAAGAAAAACGAAAAGAACAAACCGGCGAAGGCGAAAGAGCGGCCCCGTGATGATTGGACGAGTGATGACCGCCTGGCGAAAGCGGACCTCGCGCCCAAAGCCCGTGCGCCCCGGAAGGGATACGCCGGCGAGGGGGGAGGCGACGGGCAGGGCGGCGGCAGCCGCGCGGGCGGCAGCGGCGGCGTCGCTCGAACGGACAAGGAGCGATACTATGGGCTTCTGGCGGAGCGCATTCGGGGTTTCTGGACCTTGCCCCCAGGAATCGCTGATCTGGGCCGGCTCAAGACTGACGTCGCGATAGACGTGGATCGAGGGGGGAATTACCGCAATTTACGGGTCGTACGCTACAGCGGGAACCACATTTACGATCAGGCGGCGCTGCGCGCCGTGCAGCGGGCCGCCGAACCCTCCCTGCCCAAGCCGCCCGATACGATAAAGGAAAACTGGCTTTTGCTCGGTTTCCGGTTCTGCGGAGAGGATTTTTGCCGCTGATGCGAGAAAAAAATCAAACCAGATCATACAGGCGGGAGGAGTGGATGCTTTGTCGGGCGGTTTTTCTCATCATCATGATTTTCTCCTGGCCTCAGGCTGCGGACGCAGCGCGCGAGTTCATCGATATCTATTCTCCCACGGCCAGGAAGATACGGTTGGCGATTCCTGAGTTTCGCCCCCAAGACACCGGGCGCGACCCGCTGGGCCTCAAGATGGCGCAGGTCATCGAGTCCGACCTCAAGCGCAGCGGCCTGTTCTTCATCCCCAACCGCAAGGGCTATCTTGAGAACCCCATGCGCGCGGGGATTCGGAGGGACGAGCAGCGCTTCTCGGACTGGAGCAAGGTGGTCAAGGTGGAGTATCTCATCAAGGGCGGCTACACCATTTCGGGAAAAACCATCGCAGCGGAAGTCTATCTCTACGATACGCTTCGCTCCGCCCAGGAGATTGGCAAGCGGTATCGCTACCCCAGGAGCGGCTGGCGTTTGCTGGCCCACCGGTTCGCCAACGCGGTGGTCGAGCGCTTCACGGGCGAGAAGGGGGTGTTCGACACCCAGATCGCTTTCGTTTCGAGGCGTTCGCTCAAAGAGCGCGGAGAGATCTACATCATGGACTGGGACGGCGCCGAACTCAGGCGCGTGACGCGCAACGGCATGGGGAACAACACGCCCGCGTGGTCTCCGGACGGAAGGTGGATGGCGTATTCTTCGTTCAAATCCAGGCCGCCCGGCGTGTTTCTGCTGCCCACGAACGGGGCGCGCGAGTTCAAGGTGAGTTCTCATCGCGCGCAAGCCATCGGGGGGGCTTTTTCTCCGAATTCGCGCTACTTTGCATTTGCCGAACTTGTGGGGCGAAACTACGAGATTTTCCGCTACGACTTGCGCACCCGCGTGAAGAGAAGGCTCACGCGGAGCTTCGGCATCGACGTGTCTCCCACGTTCTCGCCGGACGGCAAAAAAATCGCCTTCACGTCGAGCCGCTCGGGGAATCCCCACATTTACGTCATGAACGTGGACGGCTCGGGCCCCAAACGCATCACGTACAGAGGGAAATACACGAGAAAATACAATACCGAACCCGAGTGGAGCCCCCGGGGGGACAGAATCGCCCTGACGAGCCGCGTCAAGAAGGGCAAGGAAATCGACATCGTCACCATGACCCCCGACGGCAGGGACGTGCGCCGCCTCACGGGCAGCCAGGGCCGCAACGAATCACCCACCTGGTCTCCCGATGGACGGCACATCGCCTTCTCCTCCGATCGGACCGGCAGAAAATATGTATACGTGATGACGTCTGCAGGCACGCAGCTCAAGCGCCTGCAACCCGGACAGGAACCCGCCTGGTCGCCCACCTCGAGATGAAATCTTGGAAATCGGGAAATATCTCTCGAAAAAACAGGAAATAGACTTGCTCATCGCGCATTCGACCTTTATACTTCGCGTGCAAATGTCTGTGGATGAATGAAGAGGGGAAGAGTTTCCGCTCCGTGTAGTATCACGCTTCTCACTCTGAACACATACGAACGAGAGACTCCGAGGGGGATGTCTGCATGTTGTTATCGGATCGCATTAAATCTTTTCAATCCTTGTTGATGGCCGGGATGCTCCTGTTCGCGGTGGGTTGCGTGAAACAGACTGTGGAAACAGAAGAACTGCCGCCTCCCAAGCCGCCTGCGCCCATGGTGAGAAAAAAGCAACCTCCGAAACCCGTAATGAAAAAAGAAATGGACGTGACGGAGGCGGAGCGTCGCCGCAAGCGCGCCGCCTTCAAGCGCTCGTTGGCCGAGTTTGAAAACGATCTGGTGTATTTCGATTTCGACAAATCGGATATCCGCCCCGACATGCGCGCGACCCTGGACGCCAAGGCCCGCTTCCTGCAGGAGTTTCCCAGTATTCGGGTGCAGGTCGAAGGACACTGCGACGAGCGCGGCACGGTGGAATACAACATCGCGCTCGGACACAGGCGCTCACAAAGTTCCAAGGATTACCTCGTCTCGCTTGGCGTCAAGTCTTCCCGGGTCGATACGGTGAGCTATGGCGAGGAGCGTCCGGCCGATACGCGCTCCAACGAAGCGGGATGGGCCAAGAACCGGCGAGCGAAGTTCAACGTCATCGGCGGCATTCCGGCGGGTATGAATTAGTCGCCTTACTGTCCTGCGCAAAGAAAAGGACTCCCCGTCGGCACTTGCCGCCGGGGAGTTTTTCTTCATGAAAACTTTCAAGGCATCCAGACTTAAATTTTTCCCGTTGGTTGCGCTGTCTTTCGTTTTGCTCGGTTGCCCGGAGGTGGATTCCCCGGTGGGCGGCCCGGGTTCGCCGCCCCGCCCCGCGCCACCCGCTCAGGTCGCCGCACAGCAACCCTCGGTGGACGTTGCGGCCATCGAGGAGAATCTGCAAGGTCTCCGGCACGGGATGCGGAACCAGGAGCAGCGCATCGAGGAAGCGCGCGAGGCCATTCAGGGGGTCACGGACGAGGTCGAACGCGCCCGCAAGG
>WTGD01000021.1 GCA_011523725.1 Nitrospinota bacterium | reverse complement strand
AGCGAGTATAATATAAAATAAAACAATCATTTCCAGGGGTTTTCCTTAGGCGCCGTCATCAGGATCATCACCTCTTCCAGATTGGAAAAATCCACAACCGCCCTGGCTTTAATTTTCGGGAACAACCCTCTGACGTCCGTGACTTTCGTAATATGGGCTACGGGAAGTCCTTTTGGAAAAATTCCCCCCAATCCGGATGAAATGAGGAGAGCCCCGCGCTTCATTTTCGCGTGCAGCGGCATGTAGCGCACCTCGCTCTCTCCTTCCGGGGAGATAGTGAAAACCCCTTGCGCGCGCGAGTGCTGGGCAATGACGTTGACGGCGCTTCTCGAATCGAGCAGGGTCAAAACCTGGCTCACGTTGTTTCCCACGCGGGAGATTCTTCCCACGAGGCCCGCCTGGTGCATGACCGGCATATTCTTGCGCACGCCATCCTGCGATCCGAGGTCTAACAGCAGGGATTCTCCATAGATGTTTTTGCTGCGAGCCAATATTCGGGCCAGACGGACGGGCGCCTCCAGGTTCCGTGATGCGCCGAGCAGTTTCTTGAGGCGCGCGACTTCCGATTTCAATTCCTGTATCTGCGCATGATGTGCATCGAGTGATTGCAGCTTTCGCTTCAATACGATGTTTTCTTCATTCGCATTTTTGAGGAGTTGATATTTCTGCCAGAGTTCGACCGACCATTTTCTGGGAATGTCGGCGACCTGGACGGTCGAACCGACGAGGGAGAGCATCGCTCTCTCTATCAGGGTGGATTGACCTCGAAAGCGCACGCTCAGCGTCATGAGCGTGAAGGAGACGACAAACAACCCTACGAGGAGGGCCAGACTTCTGCGTTCGACTAGAAACTGAAACATAATATTCTAGGGCGAATTTTCAGGAACTTGAGAAAACGCGATTGCGGGCAGTGACCGAAGCTTTGGTGAAATATATCGGCTATACGGCCAGTTTTCCAAGCAAGTCGAGTTCATCGAGCACTTTGCCGGTTCCCATCACGACGGCCGAGAGCGGGTCTTCCGCTACGGTGACGGGAAGGCCGGTTTCTTCCTTGAGCAACAAGTCGATTCCCCGCAAGAGGCCGCCGCCGCCGGCGAGAACGATTCCCCTGTCCACGATATCGGCAGCCAACTCCGGGGGTGTTCTCTCAAGCGCGCCCCGGACGGTTTCGACGATGGCGCTTACGGGTTCGGACAAGGATTCGCGAATCTCCTCATCCGATATGACGACTGTTTTGGGAATAGCCGCGATCAAATCGCGGCCCTTTATTTCGAGGGTCTTTCTTTCTCCTATTACATAAGCGGAGCCCACTTGTATCTTTATCTCCTCGGCCGTCCGCTCCCCGATCAGCAGATTGTAGTTGCGCTTGATGTAGCTGATGATGGCTTCGTCCATCTCGTCTCCGCCGACGCGCACCGATTGCGCATATACGATGCCTGCGAGCGAGATGACGGCCACCTCCGTGGTGCCGCCGCCGATATCCACCACCATGCTGCCGCCGGGCTCCTCGACGGGCAATCCCACGCCGATGGCCGCCGCCATCGGCTCCTCGATGAGATAAACCTCCCGGGCGCCCGCGTTCTCGGCGCTGTCGCGAACGGCGCGCCTCTCCACCTGGGTGATGCCCGAAGGCACGCAAATCACCATCCGGGGCCGTACGAATGTTTTTCTGTTGTGAACTTTCTGGATGAAGTAGCGAAGCATGGCCTCCGTGATTTCAAAATTCGCGATCACGCCGTCCTTCATGGGGCGGATGGCCATGATGTTCTCCGGCGTCCTCCCTACCATGGCCTTGGCTTCCGAGCCCACGGCGAGCACGTGTTTCGAGTCTTTTTGGACTGTCACCACGGAGGGTTCGCGCAGGGCGATTCCCTTGCCCTTCACGTAGACGAGCGTGTTCGCCGTCCCGAGGTCAATGGCCAGATCGTTGGAGAACAGGCCCAGAATCGATGTCAACACCATGATGGAGGGAATTCCTTTTGGCGTAGGGTGTCGTATTCACACCGTGGGCGAAGTTTTGAGTATGATTACACTCCAAGTGAGAATAATCAAGGAAAGTACCAATTTCAAGAAGAAAGGGCGCCTCTTTTCGAGAAAAGTTTCATCGGGTAGCGGGTGAAGCCCATCAAAATCACCTTTTTCGATTTGCGATGATACGAGAGGTGGGCTATTTTTCCTGTTGCTCGCTGCAGAAACCGTGCTCGAGCGCATCGACGGTCGATTCGGAAGGAGTATAAAACATTGATGCTTCGCTTTTTGAGAGAAAAGGGAAAAAGCTGGGTTCTGAAGGCGCTGCTCGGCTTCGTGGCGCTCACGTTCGTATCTTTCGGCGGGTTCGCGCTCACGGACAGGCAGACTGATCCCGGAGGTGGCCGGGTCGCGGCATGGGTGGGTGATACGCCCATATCGGTGCGCGAATTCGAACAACGCTATTATGTGCGCGCGGAAGCGCTCAGACGCCAGCTGGGCGATGCCTTTAATGAGGAACTCGCGCGTCAGCTCGGCCTGAGGCGCCAGACGCTCGATGCACTCATATTGGAGAAACTTCAACTGCGCGAAGCCCGGCGGCTCGGGATCGAGGTCACCAACGCGCAAGTCGCCCTCCAGATACAAGCGCTCGCCCCCTTTCAGCGGGACGGGAAATTCGACGCCCAGCGATATCGCAGCATCCTGGAGTCGAACGGCATCACCCCCCGGCAGTTCGAGGAGGAGCAAAGGCGGGTCGTTCTGCTCAATCAGCTCCAGGACTATGTGAACCTGGGCGTGATGGTCAGCGATCAGGAAGCGCAGGGCGCCTATGAGTGGAGAAACGTGGAAGTCAGGTTGGCGGCCGTTCGCCTGAAACCGGAGACCTTCACCGCGGATGCGCCCAAACCGGAGGCCGACCTGAAAGCCCATTATGAAAAGAATAAAGATCAGTTCAAGACCGGGCCGCAGAGGCGGGTATCCTGGTGGCACCTGCCGTTTTCCGCAGTGGCGAAAGAGATCGAACTCGGCGATGCGGACTTGAGGACGCACTACACGCGAACCCGCGCGAAATATGAGCGCAATGAGAGCGTGTCGGTGAATCAGATTCTGTTGAAAATGCCCCCCAACCCGAAAAAAGAACTCATTGATGCGAGCCGTAAGCAACTCGAAGGACTGCGCGAGCGCGTCATGAAGGGCGAGAAGTTCACCGAGCTGGCCAAGGCGCACTCCCAGGGCCCGGCGGCGAATCGTGGGGGCGACCTCGGCGTTTTCGGCAGAGGCCAGATGCTGCCCGAGTTGGAGAAAGTGGCTTTTCGCCTGAAAAAAGGAGAGGTGAGCAAGCCGGTGAAGAGTTCTTTCGGAATGCACCTGTTGTGGGTGCGGGACAGGGTGTTGCCCGGCCAGAAGCCGTTCGCGGAAGTCCGGAAGCAGGTGGAGGCGGATTTGCGGGCCTTGCGCTCCAGGGAGCGGGCGAAGAATGAATTGAGAAAAATCCGCTACGCGGTGGAGGACAAGAAGGCGGAGCCGGCGCTCGACGGGCTGCAAAAAGGAAAAAGCGGCTTCTTTGAAAGGGGTGGTGTTCCGCAGACAGTTCCGGCGTCTGGCGTCGTGAGCGAGCTGGCCTTCGGTTTGAGCGGAGAGGAGAAGATATCCAGGGAACGGGAAGGGGGCGGGGGCGTCAGCTTCGTGCGTCTCGAGGCGAAAAGAGCGCCTTTCGTCCCGGAATTCCCGGATGTCCGCAAACAGGTGGAGCGTTCATTCCTGCGTCTCAAGGGGGCGGAGATTGCGAAGCGAAAAGCGTCGTTTTGGCTGCAGGAGCTCAAGGATAAAAAGCGCAATCTCTCTTCCATTGCCGAGGAACACAAACTGAAGCTCCTCACTCCCGAAGCCTTCAAGCGCGCGGGTGTTCCAGAGCAGCTCGGACCTTCTCAAGAGTTGGCGAGCCACGCGTTCGGCCTCGGGAAGGGCGGGTTCGGGATGGCCCAGGCCGGTCGTGACGTGATTTTGTTCGAAGTGTTGGAGGAGCCGAAGACGGACATGAAGAAGTTCGAGACCGAGAAAGCGGATTTCCGCCAGGGTCTGCTTCGCCTCAAGAAAGCGATGGTTTTCAATCAGTATCTGGAGAAACTCAGGCAAGCGGCCAACATCCGCTTTGAGGAAGGATTCAATTTGTAGCGAGTTCCACAGCGGTATTGCTTTGCCTGCTTTTCGTCCCTATCGCCAGAAATCCTCCCGGTCTTCGGGTCTGATTTCGTGTTTTTCCTGCATCCCCTTTGCGAAGAGGTCGGCTGCCTCTTTCTTTCGGGCCTCTTGCTGGCTCATCAGATCCTGAATGTCGGGGGTCTTCTTCTTTGCCGCTTCGGCGAAGGGGTCTTTTACCTGGTGCCGCAGAATCCGCACGAAATCCTCCCCGATCTCGAAGCGGATTTGATTCCCGGGCCCGGCGTCCAGGGACTTCATGACATCCTTGGGAAGATGAATTCTTCCCCCCTGACCGATTTCGACGATGTGTGGTTTCTTGTCGTTCATGAAGCAACCTCCTCCGAGCCTGCTGATCATCCCTTCGTTTCGGCCAGTTTATCAGGAGCGGGGAAAAACATGAAATACGCTTCCGGGCGCGCCCGGAGCTAACCCCAGGTCAAAAGGTGCAGGCTAAGCGGATGG
>WTGD01000256.1 GCA_011523725.1 Nitrospinota bacterium | reverse complement strand
TCAAGGGGGGAGTGAAATTCAAAAGCGTGCGCGCAACTCAAAATTGCTTCCCGGGACTTTTTCAACAGCCCCGATGAGGGAGGAATCGACGGAGCGGGAAGGGGGTTTTACGACAACCCCTCATCCGCCGGGTGCGGAGCGGATGGCGCGTTTTTGGCCTTTCGGATGCGCGCGGTTTTCGTTTCGCCCGAAATGTGGTGATATGGATTTTCACCTGTGGAAAGCAAGCGGGAAGTTTTTTGCGCGTTTTCATTTATTTTTTCGGATCATGGCAAGGGAGGCGGCAGCGAATGAAACGGCCGAGAATCGGAATCACCTGCGACGTGGGCAAGCGGAATTATCCCGAAGAACCCAAGGTGCGCCCGCGCCACGTGCTCATGGACGCCTACGTGGAGTGCGTCATCAAGGCGGGCGGCGCGCCCCTGCTCCTGCCGGCGGTGGAAGACGAGCAGGCGAGCGTCTCCTTGCTCACCGGCATCCACGGGCTGATCATCTCGGGTGGCGGGCACGACATCGACCCCATGCTCTACGGCGAGGAGCGGCTTCCCGAATGCAGTCCCACGAACCCAAAGCGCGAGACGGCGGAGATGGCGGCCTGCCGCGGGGCCATGTCTCGCGACATGCCCGTGCTCGGCATCTGCGGCGGCATGCAGGTCATCAACATCGCGGCGGGCGGCACGCTCTACCAGGACATCCCCTCCCAGGTGCCGGGCGCGCTCACGCACCGGCCCGAGAACACGGACGAGAACACCTACACGTTCCACGAGATAGAGATCGGCGATTCCATCCTGGGCGAGGTGCTCGGCGCATCGTCCGTGGTGAACAGCCACCACCACCAGAGCGCGCGCGAGGTGGGGCCGGGCGTGCGCGTTTCGGCCAGGACCGAAGACGGGGTCATCGAGGCCATCGAGTCTCCCTCGCACCAGTTCGTCGTGGGCGTGCAGTGGCATCCCGAATCCATGTCGGCCTACGGCTACGCCGATATGGACGGGGCGGCGCAGCTCTTCTCCCGCTTCGTGGACGAGGCCCGCGCCTACTCGGAATAGAAGGCGCGAGGCGGGGGCGGTTCTCCTTGCGTGGCGCATATCTTAAGGAAGCATCCTGATGGACAAGCGACTGGATTCCTACCGCTTCGACGTGGGAAGCGCCCGTGTGGAGCCCGAAGACCCTATCGTGGCGGGGGCGTTCTTCACCCGGAAGGTCATCTTCACGGCGGGCAAATACGGGGTGGACGAGGGCGCGCAGATACTCGTCTGCAAGCGCCTCTCGAGCGACATGGAGATTCCCCAGTTCGAAGATCCCGCGGCGTCGGGCTACGTGAGCGTCTCCTGCTCGAACGCGCAAGTGGGCTTGACGCTCTCCTATCAGGAGCAGGGCTATCTCGACGATTGGCGCTCCGGCGTCGCTATCCGCGTCGCGCGGGGGTTTTTATGCCAAGGCGACGAAGTAACGCTCGTCCTGGGCGATACGAGCGGCGGCGGTCCCGGCATCCGCGCGCAGACGTTCCCCGAGGCCCGCCACACGTTCAAGATCGTGGTGGACACCTTCAACCGCAAGCATTTCTACGAGCTGGAGAGCGACCCCGATATCCGCGTCGTGGGCGGCGCGCCCGAAACCTGGCATCTGGCGTGTTCCCAGACGCCCGCGCAAGGCGAGGCGTTCTCCGCCATCGTGCGCGGCGTGGACAGCTGGGGGAACCCGGCGGAGGAGTTCACCGGCGAGGTTTCGATCAGCAAGAGTCTTACGCGCTGGCGCGAGGAGGATACGGCCCCCGGCCGGGTGGAGTTCTCCCCGGATGACGGCGGCGTCAAGCGCGTCGGCGGCGCGCGGCTGATGGGGGAGGGGCCCTACCGCCTGCGTTTGGAAGACCCGGCGGGGCTGGTGTCTCTAAGCCCGCCGATTCTGCCCAAGGCCCCCGACGATCCCTATTCCCTCTTCTGGGGCGACATCCACGGGCAGACGCGCTCCACGGTCGGCACGGGCACGGTGGAGGAGTATTTCCGCTTCGCGCGCGACAAGGCCGGCGTGGACGTCGCCGCGTGGCAGGGCAACGACTTCCGCGTCCGCAAGGAGGACTGGGCGGAGGTGGTGCACGAGTGCAAGGCGTTCAACGAGCCGGGCCGCTTCGTCACGCTCCTGGGCTACGAGTGGTCGGGCACGCGCTCGGGCGGCGGCGATTACAACATCTACTACGCGGGCGATGCGGGAACCATCCACAGAAGCTCGCACGCGGGCGTGGATGATTTGTCGGATGTCGCAGACGACAGGTTCCCCATCTCGGCGCTTTGGGAGACCTTCCGGGGACGGGAAGACGTGATGAGCGTCGCCCACGTGGGCGGACGGGCGTGCAACCTCGATTTCTTCGATCCCGAGTTCGTGCATCTTGCGGAAATCCACTCCCATCACGGCACCTTCGAGTGGTTCGCGGAAGAAGTGCTCGCGCGCGGCTTCACCGTCGGCTTCATCGGCGGGAGCGACGACCACACGGGCCGCCAGGGGCTGGTCTACCCCAACCGTCGCTCGAACAACGTCGTCACCTTCGACGTGAAGGGCGGCTTGATGGGCCTCTACGCCCGTGAACTCACGCGCGAGGCCGTCTGGGAGGCGATGCGCGCGCGCAGAACCTACGCCACGAACGGCGAGCGCATTTACTTGAAAACCGCGTGCGGCGAAGCACTGATGGGCGAGGCGGTGGAAGTCGATGGCTCGCCTAGTATCCAAGTCGAGGTCCACGGCACGGCGCCGCTTCTGGACGTGGAGCTCAAGCGCGGAGCGGAAACCATCCACCGCCATCCGGTGAACGCGCCCGAAGCCGGCGGCCGCGCGCGGCGAATCCGCGTGCAGTGGAGCGGGGTGACGCAGAAAAGCGGGCGCGACAAGAAGGTCGAATGGCGCGGCGGAATCGCGCTCGATAGGGGCGCTATGCTCGCGCACACGCCCTACGCGCTCGATCAATACGACGACGCGGTCACCCGCGTGTCGAACAAGGTGCTGCGCTTCGAAACGGCTACCTCGGGCGACCCCGACGGCGTGCTCATCGACCTGGACGCCCCCGCCGACGCGCGGCTTTCCTTTTTCAGCAACGTGAAGAGCTTCGAGATTCCCCTCGCAGACATTTCGGCGGAACCCACCATCATCGAGGCCGGCGGCGTGAACATCCGGGTTCTCGTCGCCGAAGTCGCCCCGACCCTCAAGGACTGGAGCGCGCGCTTCCAGTTCACAGACGAGGAAGCCTCCCCCGGCGCCGTCAACCCCTACTGGGTGCGTGTCTTACAAGTCGACGGCGGCCAGGCCTGGTCGAGTCCGGTGTATGTGAGGTGTAAGAATTGAGGAGAGCGAAGTGAGAGGGTTTTTCGGTAAACGGACTCGGGCGGTTATCATCGTGGTGTTCTTTGTGAGTTTTTGGGCAAATGCAGGTGTGGCTCACGCTCAAGCGGCTAAGACAGAAAAGCCGATGGTAAAAGAGGTCGCTTCGGTGAAAGTGGAGGAGGTAGTTAAGAAAGCCGAACCTGCTAATTCGTCTTCTAAGCCTACACTTCCTTCAATTACGGAGGGCGATTTCCAGCGTCGATTAAATATATTGAGAAGTGAATTGCTGGACTACCGGGCGGATCACATTGACAGGTGGCTAACTCGCATCGCCATACTTTTTGCGGTAGTCGGTATTTTTATCACCATTATTGGTCTCATCGGCTTCCGAAACATACGGGGAGAGGCGCGAAGAAGTATTAAGGAGGCCAAGGATCATGAAGCCGAAGCGCGAAAACATTCTGAAGATGCTAAGAGGCTCCTCGAAGAGATTAAAAGATATCGAGACGAGGCCAAAGATATTAGAGACGAGACCGCAAAAACCGCTGCGGATGATCCTGAGAGAGTCAGACAGGTCGCCAAAGATGTTCGTGAAAATCCTCAATCTCCCCTGATTGACAAGGCGATTGCCGACGCAATCTCACTCCAGCAGGAGCAAAAGTTGGAAGAGGCCGTCGAAAAATGGCAGGCTATCGCGGTGATTACAGAAGGGAATGACAATGCTATCGCTGCCAGGGCTTGGTCTTCTATTGGCTATTTGCTTGGGAGACAGGGAAAACACGCAGCAGTGATTCCTGCCTGTGACGAGGCGCTCAGGCTAGAACCAAGACTAGCAGGCGCCTTCTACAACCGGGGGCTTGCCAAGAGTAAACTGGACCAACACAAAGATGCTGTCGAGGATTACGATGAAGCGCTCCGTTTGGATCCGAAGTTTTTTGAAGGCTACAATAACCGAGGTGCTGCTAAAGGGAAATTGGGTCGATACAAAGAAGCACTTATGGATTTCGATACCGCTGTCCACCTAAAGGCGGACGATCCTGAAGTCTACAAAAACCGGGCCCTTGTGAAGAGAACTATGGGCCAATACAAAGCCGCTATTGAGGATTGCGACAAGGCGATTGGTCTAAAATCGAATTATGCCAAAGCCTACCATGAGCGTGGCCTTGCGCATCTTGCACTGAGAAACAAAGATGCAGCACGGCAGGATTTCGAAAAAACGCGCGACCTTGCGCATAAGGCTGGGGAGGAAGAACTCGCGACCTTGCTGGAACGAGAATTGAAAAAACTCGACGAGGAATAAGACGCATAACACCACATTATAGAATACCCCCCATCAATCCCCCCTTTTCAGAGAGGGCAACCC
>WTGD01000079.1 GCA_011523725.1 Nitrospinota bacterium | reverse complement strand
GGTAGGGGGGGTTGGTTTTCAAGGCGGTGAAATGACGAGCCAGGGGGGCTTTTTCAACGGCCCCCTCCAAGGGGGGAGTGGTTGGTTGGCGCTCTGCAAGGGGGGAATAATGTTTCCTCCTCCCCGGTCAGCTTCATACCCGGAATCACGAAATCAGTGGTTGTTCAACAATTCCGATAGGAACGCCTCAACTTACGAGTGCCTCGAGGCGCGCGCAGATTTCGGGAGAGAGAGCGCCGCCGCCAGACGCCGCCGCGTTCTCGCGCATGCGGCCCGCCCTGCCCGTGGCGGGGATGACGCTGGAGCCCCTCTCGTCCGCTAAAAGATATTTCAGGAGCGCCTGCCCCGGCGTTCCCGAATGATGGGCTTTCAGTTCCGGCATACGCGCGATAGAGCCTTTCGGCCCAAGCAGGCCGCTTCTCAAGTGACTGAAGGGCCGCATGACGATCACGCCGAGGTCCATCTCCCGCGCCAGGGGCAGCACCTCCTCGCGGCACTGCACCTCGCCCAGATAGTAGGGAATCTGAATGGCGTCGTACGCGCCCGTTTTCATGGCTTCGATGAGTTCGGGGTAATTCTCCGGCCGCCTGTCGGTGACGCCCAGATGGCGGATTCTTCCCTCTCGCTGAAACGCCTGCATGGCGGGCGTCACCTCGCGCCAGCCCGCCATGTTGTGAATCTGCAAGAGGTCGATGACGTCCGTGCGAAGCCTGCGGAAAGAGCGCTCGATGCTCGCGCGGGCCGCCGATGCGCTCGACTCCCACACCTTGGTCGCGAGGACGATTCTCTCCCGGCTGCCTTCCAGCGCCTCTCCCAGCACCCGCTCGGATTCCCCGTATATGGGCGCGGTGTCGAAGAAATTGATCCCGCAATCCAGGCATTCCCGGACGATCTCGACGCATTTGGCAGGGTCGCTGCTCGCCATGTGCATGAAATTGTGCGATGTGCCGAGACCTATCTCGCTTACTTCAAGCCCTGTCCTGCCCAGAATGCGGTAGTTCATGTCGCTCCTCATCGAAGGAAGTTTTCGGCCTTTCACGGGACGAAACCCTTTACGCCTCAAATTATCCGAGGTCCCCCCCTTCACCTATCATGAACTTTACTCACGATAGCGGGGAAAGTATCAGCAGAGATATGGTGAAATTGATATTACAAACGTGGTGAAATTATCAATAGAACTAGGGGCAAAGTGATATTTCGGCTCACCGCAGCGGGTGCGGGTATTGAAAACCCCCGCGGGGGAAATGCCTCCGCCGCATTCGCCGTCCTTGTCGTAACGCCACCCTCATCCCGAGTAGGCGCGCCTGCGCGCCGTATCGAGGGTTTGACGCGACCGAGGAGGGAGGGGCAAACCCTTCGATACAAACGCTCCTTTCTCAGTCGCGTTTGACCTTCGGCGGCTACTCAGGGTGAGGCGGATATGGCGGCAGACAAGGCGAGGATTCCGGCCTCGCGCGCATCTCCCGTCGCTCTGGATAATGCGAAACTTCTCAACGGGCCGAAAAATCCAATTCTTCCTGGACGGCAGGACGCGTATCTTCGAGATTGCGGCTTGAGTCGAGCGTCTTATAGATTGCGTGATTCTCCGGCAATTCGCAGTTTTTGATCAGGGTATCCACATCGCCAAGATCATTGACGTTCATGAAGCGCTTTTCTGGAGAAAAGTAAACAACAACTTTCTTTCCGCTTTTCAGTAACTCATACACATTGGTGATGGAACCAACGCTTTTGCCGTCCCATAGCACAAGACCGTAATCGGCCCGGGCCGCCATCTCTTTGTCTTTCTGGGTGTAGAATGCCCTGCCCTTGAGCTTCGGATTTACCGGCACCTCATTTACTTCCCAGCCACCGACATTGTTCCGGCATTCCTGACCAGCACAGAATACAACGACGTTCCGATAATCCTGAGCAGCCAAATAGCTCTGTAAGGCTTTGTCGGCGCCGTTGGCATCACCGACGACGATATGAAAACCTTGCTCGACCATGTTCTGAATCCGAGATCGGACTAATTCGTTCAATCGGCTAATCCTGCGAGAACCAGACAAAAAAACCGTCTTCATTGCTACGTCCTCGTTTTCGTCATCGTCAATACAAAAACCCCTTTGGCTCCTGCTTCCTCATATAAAATTGAGCAACAGGCATTCAATGTTGCGCCTGAATCGTATAAATCATCTACCAATAATATATTTTTACCCTTTACTTTTCTATCTCCAGCAATCTTTATGGCGTCTTTGAGCAATTTCTCTTTCTGGTCCGGGTCGGTGACATTCTTCAGTTCATTGCCACGCGATTCTTTTGCAAGAAATCCGATGAGAACAGGGACGCCGCGCTGTTTCCCGAGCGCCGTTGCGATCTCGTCTACCGGCTGAAAAACTCGCGCCCTTGAAGAGGGGACGGGGATGATAAAATCGAATTTCTCAATCCCGGTTATCGCCGTAAGTAGTTCGATAATCTTCGGAATCGTCGACTGATCTCTCTTGTATTTGAGTTGGTAAACCAATTCACCCATTTCACTGCGTGTGTTATCGAACCGATCATGCCCAAACTCATCAGGCCCAAGGTAAGTGCTGGCGAGCGTATGCAGATCAAACGCGTACCCGCTTTTCCATTTACCGCTCAGTTTATATTTCACGAACTGGATTCCTTTTCAGGCATCGGTGAGGAGCGAATGGAGCGATGTCCCGATTCAATTACTCTCTCGCTTCTCTTTCCCCCCTCACCCCGCCGCTCTGGCCAGAATCCCGCGGTAGCCGGCGTACACCGCCTCTCCGTAGGCGGGCGGGGCGTGGACCTCGGTGAGCTTGCCGCCCTCTATCGTCTTGTCCGACGCATACGGGTTGAAGACCGCCTCCCCGCTCGGAAAGATGAGGGTGGGGCTCGTCATGGGCATATCCTCTTCGTCTCTTAAGCGCATGGCCTCTCTGTAGTCGTCCATCACGCCCGCCTCGTACGCACCCGATTCCAGGTCCGCGCGCACTTTCGATGCGTCCAAGCCCGCCTCTTCCGCCATCTCGCAAAGCACCGCATCCTCATCCACGCGCCTGCCCTCGTAGAAGAAGCCGCGCCGGATGTTGAGGTCGTAGACGCGCGCCTTTTCCGGATCCTGCGCGTAGGCGCTCGCATAGGCCTGATAGGCGCGCAGCGTGGTGCGCAGGTATTCCTCGTGCGGCCAGCTTCTGCACGGCGATAGCGGCTCCTGCACCGCTATCAGGGGCCATTCCTGGTCCACGATGTGGCGCGGCGCCGGGCGGTCGTTGATGATTTCCAGGGGAAACGCGCGCCATTTGAGATTCAGCCTGCCTTCGAACTCGGGCATCACCTTGTCCAGCCGCGCCGCGGCCATGTACGCCCAGGGTCAGTGGTATTCGTGAAAAATCTCGACAACCGCCGTATCCGCCATCTCATGCCCTCACTTGAAAGAAGTCTGATGATGAAATCCGTGCGGGAAGCGCCTCTCCCCTCCCCGATGATTTACACGCAGGCTCCATCGAGGGCAAGCCGCTGTTCCCGCGAGCGCCTGATGCGCCCGATGAAGCTGTGGTATCATGCCGAAAATCGAGGAGACGCGCGGCATGAACCCTGATGACTACACGCTCGAATCCATTCTCGCCGAGGCGAAGACCATCGCCGTGGTCGGCCTCTCTGACGATCCCTCGCGCACGAGCCACCGGATCGCCGCGTACATGCAGGAGGCGGGCTACCGCATCATTCCCATTAACCCCGGAATCGATTCCGCCCTCGGGGAGAAGGCCTATCCTTGCTTGAACGAAGTAGAGTGGCGTATCGACATCGTGAACGTCTTCCGGCGTTCCGGGGAAATACCCGCTTTGGTGGGTGGGGCCATCGAAATACACCCGCGCGCGTTCTGGATGCAAAAGGGCATCGCCCATCTGGCCTCCGCGCTCCGTCTCGAAGATGCGGGCATCATGACGATTCAGGACCTCTGCATCAAAACCACCCATTGGGAACTCACCCAATCCCTTCGCTGAGACCGGGCCGCTGCGAATCTCGCAAAAATTCCACCGCTACCTGCTCCTCGGCGCAGGCGTAGTGATTGTCTTGGGCATGTTCGGCCTGTTAGAGAATTTCCTGCTCTATCACCCCTACCGGGAAATAGAGGTGACGCCCAAAACCTATCGTATCGCGTATGAGGACGTCTCCTTCAGCGCCGCCGACGGCGTGCGCCTGCACGGCTGGTACGTCGCGCCCAAAGACCCGGACGGCCCGGTTCTCCTGTGGACGCACGGCAACGCGGGCAACCTCTCGCACCGCGCGGAGAACATCGCGCTCATCCAGAAAGAACTCGGGGCCGGCGTCTTCATCTTCGACTACAGGGGTTACGGGAAAAGCGAGGGCAGGCCGGGCGAGGAGGGCCTCTACGCCGACGGCAGGGCCGCGTACGCCTGGCTCGTCGAGCGCGTACCGCCCGGGCGCATTTTTCTTTTCGGCCGCTCGCTGGGAGCCGCCGTGGTGGTCAAGCTCGCCGTGGAGGGAAAGAAAGCGCGCGGCCTGATTCTCGAGAGTCCGTTCGAGAGCACGCTCGCCATGGGCAAGAAGATGTTTCCCTTCCTGCCGGTGAGCTGGATCGTCTCTTCCAAATTCGACAGCGCGGCCATGATCCCCGAAGTGGAGACCCCCCTGATCGTTCTGCACGGCGATAAGGACGGAATCGTCCCC
>WTGD01000348.1 GCA_011523725.1 Nitrospinota bacterium | reverse complement strand
CGATTCCCACCACGAGGCCGGAAACGCTGAAATAACTCAGGTCAAAAGCCATCAGGGCGAGAAGATGAATCATCCCGATGATGAAAATGGTCTCCCACTGAAGTTTTCTTTCGGCTTTCCTGTGAATCGCGAGGCTGGGTTTCTCCGGCGCCGTAGACAAGTTCTCCCCCCCATTATCAGTAATCTATCAGGGTATCCTGGAGCTTGATTCCATATATGATCGGGCGATCAGACGAGGTGCCTAGTCAACTTTTCATCAAACTCGAACACTGTGATGAATCGTGCTTATCATGGGCCAGGCGGACGCAGAAATCAAGTCCCCCAAAAAAGAGATGACGAATCTTCTTTCAACTCTTTACCATCGCAGGCCACGAGGGCGCGCCGGTCGCTAAAACGCCGGCGAGTTCACCCGCCCGCATTGTCATTTTGCCGATTCTCCCGTAAGAAACGAATTTCATGCTCACACGTCATCCTGCGAGGAGAACACCATGCCTGAAGTGAGAACAAACGGCGTCAGCCTGTATTACGAAGCCAGCGGCGAGG
Organism: Nitrospinota bacterium; assembly: GCA_011523725.1. Taxonomy (GTDB): domain Bacteria; phylum UBA8248; class UBA8248; order UBA8248; family UBA8248; genus Bin107. The sequence continues at coordinate 33,056 of WTGD01000348.1, read as the reverse complement.
GCGCGCCCATCGTCTTCGTTCATGAATTCGCGGGCGACTGCCGAAGCTGGGAAGACCAGGTTCGTTACTTCAACCGCAGATACAGGGTCATCACCTATAACGCCAGGGGATTCCCGCCCTCGGAAGTACCCGAAGACGCATCACAATACAGCCAGGACATCGCCGTGAACGACCTGGCCGGCCTCATCGGAGATCTGGACCTCGCCCCCGCCCACGTCGTGGGACTTTCGATGGGCGGCTATGCGACCCTCCATTTAGGCCTGCGCCACCCGGAGCTCACCCGCTCCATCGTTGTGGCCGGGTGCGGCTACGGCTCCGACATGGATCAGCGCGAGAAGTTTCAAAAAGACGCAGAAATTGTGGCCGACCGGTTCCTGAACGAGAGCATGGAGAAATTCGGCCCCGTCTACACCGCCGGCCCCACGCGCATGCAACTGAAGAGAAAAGACGCCATCGGATACCAGAAATTCATCGACCACTTCATGAGCCACTCGCCCCTGGGCTGCGCCAACACCATGCGCGGGGTGCAAAGCGCGAGACCCTCGGTCTATGAACTCGGAGAGCAGATGAAGAGCTGCTCCGTGCCCACGCTCGTTCTCACGGGGGATGAAGACTTTCCCTGCCTGGAGCCCGGGCTGTTCATAAAACGCAACCTCCAGACGTCCGCCCTCGTCACCTTCCCCAACGCCGGCCACCTCATCAACCTCGAAGAACCCGCCATGTTCAACCGCACCGTTCTCGAGTTCATCACCGAGGTGGACGCAGGACGCTGGCCGGCGCGTGACCCGCTCTCGATGGGAGAATCCGCGCTGCTGCCGGATGAGGAATAGTTTTTCACGTCGAGGAGAAAACATGCCGGGCAAGCTGGAAGGGAAAAGAGTCATCGTCACGGGCGCTTCATCGGGAATCGGTGCGGCCATCACGCGAAGGTTCAGCGCGGAGGGCGCATCCATCTGGGCGGCGGGCGGCTTTAATCAGGAGCGCTTGGGCGACATCATCGCCGATAGCAGCGCACAAGGTGCTAAAATCGACGGGCGATGCTACGACCTAAGGGACGCGCGAAAAGCGAACGACGTCATGAATGACGGAGCGCAATTTCTGGGCGGTCTCGACATCATGGTGAACTGCGCCGCCATGCGGGCGCACAGGAGTTTTTTGGAGTTCACGGACGAGCAGGTCGACGAGTTGTACGAGGTGAACGCGAAATCCGTATTCATTGCCACACGCGAGGCGGCCAAGCTCATGGCTCCCCAGGGCAAGGGTAAAATTCTGATGATCGGCTCTATCGACGGCGAGCGCGGGGTTCCCGGCAACGCCCTCTACTGCGCCACGAAGACCTCCATGCACAACTTGACGCGCGCCCTCGCCGTGGAACTCGGCCCCCTCGGGCTGCGCGTCAACTGCCTCATGCCGGGCACCACCGAGAGCGAGCGCGTGAAGGAAATTCACATCAACGACCCGGAGCGCGCCAGGGCGAAACTGCCCCGGATACCCGTGAACCGCTTTGCGACTCCCGAGGAGATGGCCGAAGTCTCGCTCTTCATGGTTTCGGACGAGAACGATTTCATGAACGGCGCCTTCATTTCGTGCGATGGCGGCACATTGGCGATGTAGGCTGCCTGTGATCTCCCAAGAAGAGAAACCCCCCATCCATACGATACCAACATGATTTATCAGCCCACGGAGGTTCATTGAGTGATGAAGAAAACCCCTATCGTTTGTGAGGATGTGACCCCCGCTTTCCCGTCCTATCCGGTGGCGGTCAAGGCCGGTGAACTGTTATTCGTCTCGGGTTTAAGGCCCAACGGTCCGGCAGGATTCGCGGACCTGCCCGAAGCGGGGCGCGAGCAGATGCAGGGCTATCCACTCGCCGATCTCACCGAAGGCCGCGTCGTTGCAGACTCCTGGGCGGTTCACGATAGCCTCGAAAAAATTCTCGTCGCAGCGGGCACGCACCGCGACCAGGTCCTGCGCCAGCACATCTGGCAGCGCGACAAGCGCTACTTTCCCAGCTATGAACAAGTACGGGTGCAATGGCAGCCGACGCCCGCTCCCAGCAGCGGACTGGGCGTTACGGACGTAATTGGTCGCGGCAGCCACTGGTCGACGCCATCGCCGCCTGCACGCAAGCCGGCGGCGTGTTCGGTGAACGACAGGTTCTGACCGACGTATACAACTCGGACCTGCCTGCGGCCTCACACTACTGCCAAGCGATTCGCTCGGGACCGTTCGCCTTCTTCGCGGGCCACATTCCCATCAAGACCGCGGAACCCGGAAAGCCGCTGGTCAACTCTTATGACGACGTGCCCGAAGAGGGTCGTTTCCTATCGACGGGACGCAGCCACCCCGACAGTCGCCACGGCCCCATCGCGTCCCAGACCTGGTACGTCTACAACGAACTGCGCCGCACGCTGGCGGGTCATGGCATGGACATGGAAGACGTCGTAAACGTGTCGATTTTCCTAGGCGACCTGCGCGATTTTTCCACGTTTCACCGGGTGCACACCCATTTCTTCGCCGAAGTCCAGCCATCGCTTTGCGTCGTGGGATTCGACGAGGTAGGCCACCGCGGCACGCGTATCGAGATCGAAATCACCGCCATGGATCGGAAAAGCGGACTCGTCCGTCAATCATTCCCATGGCAAGGAGCGGCGACCTTTGCTGCGCCTGCCATCACGCAGGCGGGGCCGGTTTGTTTCTTTTCGGGTATGGTGGGGGTCGACGAGGCGGGAGCGCTTGTCCGGAGTGCAGACGCCTTGCCAGAGTCGGGGAGGAATGTTGCGCTTGCGCTCGAGGAGATGGAGCGAAAGCCGGGGCTCGCCGCGCAATGCTGGATGGCATGGGAGCAACTGCGCGTCAGTGTTGCAGACGCGGGAATGGACCTCGCGGATATCGCGATGACCAGGGTGTATCTTTCCGACCCGGCCGACCTCGCGATCTACGAGTCGGTTCGCGAGACCTTCATCGGAGAGGACCTGCCCGCGTTCGAGTGCGTAATCGTGCATGGCCCCGGCCCGGTCGCGGAATCGCTGGTCCAGATCGACGCCATCGGAATGAAGTAGTTACGAAGTTTCGCGGGCTTAGAACCAGGCCCATAAATCTTCTTTTGCGCGCAGTTCTTCACTCGGGCCGTCAAACACGATGCGCCCACTCTTGAGCACTATGGCGCGCTCCACGACGTCCAGGGCGGCCAGTACGTTCTGCTCGACGAGAATCAGCCCGGTGCCGAGTTCCGAGTTGATGCGCGAGAGCGAGCCCAGTACGTTCTTTACGATTGCAGGCGCGAGACCGGCGGTCGGCTCGTCGAGCAGGAGAATTTGGGGCCTCGTCATCAGGGCCAGCGCGACGGCGAGCATCTGCTGCTCCCCGCCGCTCATGGCGCCTGCGAGTTGGCTCTGGCGTTCCTGCAGCAGCGGGAAAAGGGCATAAGCCTCATCCAGAAACGAGGAGTCCGACTTAGAACCCGCAATGTGGAGGTTCTGCTCGACCGTAAGATTCGGAAAGACGTTTTGAACTTGCGGCACGAAGCCGATTCCCAGCATGACGTTTCGATGAACCTGATCGGAAATAATCGGTGAACCATCAAAAGACACACCGCCGGAAACATCCTTGATGCCGCCGACCAGGCACTTGAGAAGCGTCGATTTACCCGACCCGTTATGGCCAAAAATCCCCATTCGCACACCGGTCCCGAATGAGAGCGACACGTCATTCACGGCGACCAAGGGGCCGTAACGGGCTGTCAGGTTCTGGATTTCGAACATTTTCTCTCTCGATTATTGCGGGTGTTCGCCGCCGAAATACAGATCCGTGAGTTGCGAGTCGCGCGTCAGTTCGTCGACGGAGCCGCTGGCCAGAACACATCCGTTGAACATGAAAACCGTGCGATCGCTGATGTCGCGGATGAACGAGATGTTGTGCTCAACCACGCATACAGCACGTCCGGCCTGGGCCTCCTCACGTATAACGCGGATGATCGTCTCATACGCCTGTCCCTCGACGCCCGCCATGGGTTCATCCAGCAACAGACACGCCGCGTCGCTCATCAGCGCGCGGGCGAGGCCGATTCGCTTCTGCTGCCCGTAGGAGAGTTCGATTGCCATCTCGTGCATCTTGTCGGCAAGCCCCACGCGTTCAAGCAATACCATGGCCTTCTCCGTCGCTTCCTGGCGGAATGCGTCGACCGCACGGCGTCGAAACAGAATGCGCGCCAGGGATTCTCCAGGGTAGCGACGCGTCGCTATCAACAAGTTGTCGATCACGGTCATCGAGTGAAACATGCGTGTGTTCTGCCATGTACGGGCAAGGCCAATCCGCGCGCGGTGGTGCATGGGCAGCTGTTCCACCCGACGGCCCTGGAGGATAATCGAGCCGGTATCCGGGGGAATCACGCCCGAGATCAGATTGAACAATGACGTCTTGCCGGCGCCGTTGGGTCCGATGAGGCCGACGATCTCACCCGCCTCGAAGCTCAGGTTCACTTCGTCCGCCACTACGATTCCTCCAAAGCTCTTGTGCAGAGCCTCGATCCTGACGACTGCGCTCATTCGGCATCCCTCCTCGCCCGGAAGGCCGCGCTCGCGCTCCATGCCTCGAGCCCCCCACCGCCGCGGCTGCCTCCCGTCAGGCCCTGTGGCCGGGCGAAAAGGAAAAATATTACCAGCGTCGTGTAGATGACGCCCTGAAGCGGCGCCATGATGGAGACAGGCAAACCAAGAAACGTGATGGCCTGCGGGAGAGTCGTCAGGAGCACCGCGCCCACCAGGGGACCCCACGTCGTGGCGGCGCCGCCCACGACCACCATCGTCAACAGGGCGGCCGAGGTGAATATCCCGAACTGCTCGGGGGTGACGTAAGCGAAATAATGCGCATAGAGAGCGCCCGCAAGGCCCGCCATGCCCGAGCCGATGGCGAACAGGACGATTTTGATGTTCATCGCGTTGCGGCCCAGGGCGCTGAAGGCCTCCTCGTCGTTTCGCATGGCGGTGATGGCCCGCCCGTAGTCACCTTCGACGATCCAGCCCACCAGAAAAACCGCGCAGGCGGCGACGACCGCAATCAGCAGGACGAAGACGAGACTGCGCGACGGGCCTTCGTTGAGCACCGGAATGTTCGTCAACCCGCCAGCCGCGCCGGTGAAATCCAGGTTGTTGATGACGTGCAGGATGCCGAGTTGAAACCCGATGCTGGCGATGACCAGATAATCGCCCGACACACGAAGCGATGGCAGCGACACGCCGAACGAAAGCACCATCGCGATCGCTGCTCCTATCAGGATCGACAGCGGAACCGGAATTTGCAGGTGAATCGCCAGAAGACCGGAGCAATAGGCCCCGATGGCGTAGAAAATGGGGTGGGCGACACTCATCAGCCCGCCATACCCCAGGATGAGGTTGAAGCTAGTGGCGAGGATCACGTTGATCCCGATAAGCACCATTACTGTAAGGATATATTCCATTCTCAGCTCAATCGCGCGTGGCGTCAGCCACTTCCATGGTGGCTGAACGGCCTGAGGGCCTTACAAGCCCGCTCAAACGGCGCGGCAGAGCAAATCCGCGCGGGAAGAAAATGATGACGATGAATATCAGAATATACGCGAGCAGCGCCTGCCATTTAGAAGCGATGACGAGAATGCTGAACGCTTGTATGAGGCCCAGTGCGATAGCTGCGATTCCAGCGCGAAAGACGTTGCCGATGCCGGCCAGAATCGTCGCGATGACGGCGAAGATCAACAAATGCTGCAGCGGCGTGGTTGGAAAGAGCGCCGCCTTGGTTCCAAAAATATACATGCCGGCAGTGATGAGTACGGCGGCGATCGAGATCGAAACAGCGTAGGCGCGCTTTCGGCTGATCCCGTAAATTTCCGCGAGGTTCTCGTTGTCGGCGACAGCGATGAGATATTGACCGTAGCGCGTGCGGTGGATGAACAGGTAAAGAGTCAGCATCAGTACCGCTGTAACCGTGATCGCCATCAGGTCCCAGTGGCTCACTGCGATGCCGCCGTAAAGATCAACTGGCCATAACAGGCTCGGGTAGAGTGTCTGTGGTTCGGTCCCGAAGAAGAGCTCGATGAGATAACCCGAGAATTCTGAAAACACGATAGTGAAGATGAACAGGGTGAGGATCGAGGAATTGCGGTCACGGAAAACCATGAAGGCGTAGCGCTCGAGTGCGAGCGAAACGGCGAGCGTCACCAACAGCCCGAAGGCGAGCGCGGGAACCAGCGGCAACCCCCAGTGCCGGAACGCAACGAGAAGGGCGTAATAGGAAAAAACCATCATCCCGGCCTGGGCAAAATTCCATATCTTGTTGACCTTGAGAACGAGTGAGAACGCGACCGCAAACAGACAGTAATAAGTCGCGGTGGCGAAACCCGTCCACAGGAGTTGGCCCGCTATCCCCCAGGTCAGCATGGCTTGACGTCAAACACGATAGAATACCGGTGGGCGCGCCCGCCGGCGCGCCCACCCAGAGAAAACATACGGAACTAATCCTTCTGGGAGCCGATCAGCGTGAATTTACCACCCTTCACCTGCCAGAAGTAGACCGGCTTCTTGACCGTGTGGTCGTCGTTGATGGTCACCGTATTGGTCAAGGGCTGCTCGAACGTCTTAATCGCCACCAGCGCCTTGCGCATGTTCTCGCCGGTTATCGGCAGCTTCCTGTCCAGCACCCACTTGTAGAGCGCCGCCACGATGTAGGGCGCATCGTAGAAATATTGGGTATAAGGCAGCCCGATGGGCATGCGCTTGTACGCCTTTTTCCACCGCTCGATATAGGCGGGCAGGTTCTTGTTGTCTTCCACACTGGGAGCCAGCGCGGTCACGATGATGCCTTCCGCACCCTTACCCAACTGCTGAATCATCTTCGGGTTGAAGGCCGTCTGGTAGCTGGTGATCTGGGTCTTCACGCCGAGCTGGCGCATCTGCGCAACTACTGCCGTGAAATCGCGGATCACGCTGTGGATGTGGATGATGTCGGGGTTCGCTGCTTTCACCTTGAGTACGAGGCCGGTGAAATCCGAGCGCTCCTGCTCGTAGGACTCGTAAACGACGATTTTGCCGCCGGCCCTCTTGAAGCTCTCGCTGAAGACCTTGGCCCCGTCCCGGCCCGTCTCGTGGTTCACGTGCAAGACGGCGGCGCGGCGTTTGCCCATCTTCTGATAGGCGTACTTGCCGAGCGCGTTCATGTCCACGTCCGCCAGCGGGAAGGTCGTATAGACGTAATCGCCCAGCCGCGCGATGGCAGGTGCGTTCGCTCCCACGCTGAGCATCAGTACTTTCTCGCGGTTGGCGATGGGCGCGACGGCTTTGACAACGTTGCTGAACGCGGTGATGTATACAGGCACCTTCTCCACGTGAACGAACCGGTTGACCACCGCGATGCCGACCTCGGGTTTCGCCTGGTGATCCAGAATGATGGCTTCGAGTGGATGGCCGTTGACGCCGCCCTTGGCGTTGATGTCCTCGACCGCCCAGCGGACCGCCTGCATCTGGTCCTTGCCGAAAATCGCGGCAGGTCCCGTCAGGGGGTCGGCGACCCCGAAGCGAAGCGGTTTTTTCTTGGCTGCAGGCGCGTCACCGGCGAGCGGGCCGCCTGACAAAGCAATCGCTACGACGAGCGCAACCCATAAGGACGCACGTTTCAGAAGACGCGAAAAGATTTGGTTCATCGACTTTTCTCCCGTGTGGATAATGACTCAGAAATTCAACTGTTTGAGAGTGGAGAGATTACAACACCGGTAATTGCCCCTGTCAATGTTTGCAAGTCAGGTGGACAAAGGACGCGGAGGAAGTCCCGATAAGCAACGAAGCGGAAGCTATCTCCCGTGGGCGCGGTGATACTGGTCGGCGACATAGGCATCATCCTTCACGCCGAGAGCGGCTGCCGCCTTTTGCGGCCAGTATGGGTCGCGCAGCATCTCGCGCGCCATGAAGACGATATCGGCCTCGCCGTTTCGAACAATCTGATCCGCCTGCCAAGCCTGGGTGATCATGCCCACGGTGGCGGTTGGAATATCGGATCCCTCGCGCACGGCGTGAGAGAGCGGAACCTGATAGCCCGGCCCCACGGGAATCTTCGCCAGCGGCGTTCCCCCGCCCCCGCTGCAATCGATGAGGTCGACTCCCTCGGATTTGAGGATTCTGGCAAGTTCTATCGTTTCATCGAGCGTCCAGCCACCCTCAAAATAATCGGTGCACGAGAGGCGGATGGCGAGCGGCTTATCCTCCGGCCATTGCTCTCTTACGATTCGGACAGTCTCCACCGTGAAGCGGATTCGGTTCTCGAAACTGCCCCCGTAGTTGTCCCCCCTTTGGTTTGAAACCGGAGAATGGAAGCTGTGGAAGAGATATCCGTGCGCGCCGTGAATTTCGAGCCAGTCGAAACCCGCCTCGTCAGCCCGTCTCACACCCTGGCGAAACGCCTCCTGAATCCCGGCGATCTCATCGACACTTAGCGCCTTGGGTACGCGCGCTTTCTCGTGAAACGGAATTGCGCTTGGCGCCACAATCTCCCAGCCGCCCTCCTCGTCGGAGAGATAGCCCCCACCTTCCCAAGTGGGTGCGCAACTGCCCTTGCGGCCCGCGTGTCCTATCTGAATCCCGGCGACGGCCCCTTCGCCGGAGACGAAACGCGCGACCCTCGCCAGCGGCTCGACATGATCGTCCGACCAGATGCCCGAGCACCCGCGCGTAATGCGTCCCCGCGCCTCCACGTTCGTCATCTCGACCATCACCAAGCCCGCACCACCCACCGCACGGGCGCCCAGGTGAACGAGATGCCAGTCGGTGAGCTTGCCGTCCTCCGCGCTGTACTGACACATGGGGGACACGCAAATCCGGTTCCTGAGCGTGACGCCCCGCAAAGTAAACGCATCAAAAAGTTTCGCCATCTTTTCTCTCATCCTTGGTAAGCTCAAGAAAAATCCTCCGGGCGGGCTGCAGGGCCCGCCCGGAGGAGAAATCGCGTCAGTTGCAATTTACGGGGTCGCTCTGCGGCCGCCGCCGTCCATGTAGAGGGAACTGCCGTTCACGTAAGAACACGCGGCGGAGGCCAGGAACGCCGCGACGTTCGCCACCTCCTCGGGCTCGGCGATTCTGCCGGCGGGCGTCCTCGCGCCGACTTCTTTCAAGAATTCCTCCACGTCCTTGCCCGCTTTCTCCGCAGGCCCCTGCATGAGGTCGCGCGCGCGCTGGGTGTTCGTCATGCCCGGACATACGGTGTTCACCTGAATCCCCTCCCCCGCCACGGCGTCCGAGAGCGCTCTCGTGTTGTTGAGCACCGTGATATTCGCCGCACTCGTAGGGATGTTTCCCCGCGCGGGACTCGCCCCCGCACCGCCCGCGATGTTCACGATCCGGCCCCAGCCGTTTTTCTTCATGTGGGGAATCACCAGCTGCGAAAGGCGCAGATACCCGTAGGTCTTGAGCGTGAGGGCCTCGGTGATGAACTCAGCGTCGAGCGCCAGTATATCTCCGCCCCGCGCTGCGCCCGCGCTGTTGATGAGGATGTCCACGCCACCGAAATTCGCGACGCACGCATCGACCACTCTCTCGCAACCCTCGAGCGACGTCAGATCGGAGGAGACGGACATGCCTTCGCCCCCTGCAGCGTTCACGGCTTCGACCACCTCGGCCAGAAGCGCCTCATCCCGCGCCGTGGCGCACACGCGGGCGCCTTCTCTCGCCAGCGCGACCGCGCATTCACGTCCGATGCCGCGGCTCGCGCCCGTTACGATCGCAATTTTTCCCGTCAGACCAAGATCCATCTTTTTCTCCCTAGAAAATCATGAATAAAACGCTGAAATACTGCTGCTTAAGCCAGCACGAGCTGGCAAGGATTCGTGGCCCGGTACTCGGCCTTCTTGTCGGTGATCTCCATCACGCGGGGCAGGTTTTCGATCCCGTGCTCCTCGTGGGTGATCAGAGAGTTCACGTCGATCCTCCCGCTGGCTACCCACTTGCCGCCGAGGGCCACGGTGTCCGCGCCGTGTCCTTCCGGGAAAACCCACTGTATGCCCTGTGCGCGCATGAAGACCGGGTCGAATTTCACATCTCCAATCAAACCCGCTATCTGGATGACGCGCCCGCCGATCCGCACCATGCGCGTCGCCTGGTGAAGCGTGGTGTGGCCCGAGAGGCCCTGATCCGCGTTGCCGCCGGCGCACTCGAATACGAGGTCGACCCCCCTGCCCTCCGTTATCTCCATCACCCTCTCGACGGGGTCGTCGACTCTCGCGTCGATGACCTCATCCGCCCCGAACTTGCGGCTCAGGGCGAGGGCTTCATCCTTCACGTCGCTCACGTGGACCGCCCCCGCCCCGCAGGTCCGCGCGGCCTGTAAGGCGTAGAGTCCCATGACCCCCTGCCCGGTGATGGCCACCGTCTCGCCCGGCTGAACCTTCGCGTCGCGCATGGCGGCGACCGTGGAGGAAAGCGGCTGGAGACATGCGATGGATGAATCGTCCAGCGTCTGCGGCGGCCGCACGAGGCCGTGCGCCGGCAGCGAGATGTATTCGGCGAACGCGCCCGGCGTGTTTATGCCCACGTGCAGCTTGTCGACGCAGTACATCTCCCGACCCTCGCGGCAGAAACTGCAATCAAGACACGGGACGTGGCCCGAGGTGCACACCCTGTCACCCGGCTTGAGATGCTCGACGCCATCGCCCACCTCGACGACTTCGGCGCTCATCTCGTGCCCCAGCAACTGGACGGGCGCGTGCTTTTCGAGCATTTCCCTCAAAAGCGCCGAATTGATGGTTCCGATTCCCAAAGACCTCTGCACGTCGGTGATGCTCGGCTGCACCCGCCGCACCTTGCACAAGGCCCAGCCCGGTTTCACCACGGGGTCCGGCACTTCATCCAATCGCATATCGCCAAAGGCGTAGAAACGCCACGCTTTCATGCTTGCGAATCCTCCATGTATAAAGGCAAACTCACCGCAATAGCTCTTAACACTCTTTTCCCCATCCGCCAAGACGAAGCCGGGGATTTGTTTGCGCGCGGCTTTCAAGCCCGCGCGGGGAGAAAAAATGCCGGACATCAAGGTGCATGCGAAAGACCTCCATGCCTATCTCGCGCGCGTCTATCAGGCTCTCGGCTTGCCCGAGGCGGACGCCAATGCGTGTGCGGCCCAGATTGTGGACGCCGAGCTGAGGGGCGTAAGCTCGCATGGGTGCGTTCGCTTCGGGGTCTTCGTGGAGCGTCTTAAAAAAGGAACGGCGAACTCGAAACCCCATGTGCGAACAATCACCGATCTGCCCGCCTTTTCTCTGCTGGATGGGGACTACGGCATGAGCGCCGTCGTCGCGCGGCGCGCCATGGAGGTCGCCATCGAAAAGGCGAAAGCCGGCGGCATCGGCGCTACCGCGATCCGCAAATCCTCACACACGGGCCACATCGGCTATTTCGCCGCGATGGCGCTCGAGCACGGCATGATCGGGGTGGTCATCAGCGGCGCGGTGGGAAATCTCGCCCCGTGGGGCGGTTTCGAGAGAATGATCGGGAACAACCCGGTCGCCTTCGCGGTACCCTCGAACCAGGAATATCCCATCCTCTTCGACATCGCCACCTCCAAGGTGGCGAGAGGCTATGTGCTCCTGGCCGCCAGGACGGGTGAGCCGATTCCCGAGGGCTGGGCGCTTGACCCTGCGGGCAACCCGACCACGGACGCCGCCCTCGCCGCCAGGGGAACGATGCTGCCCCTGGGCGATTACAAGGGATATGGTCTGGCGCTCATGTTCACCTTCCTGACGGGCGCGCTTTCGGGCAACGGTTTCGACGCCGATCAGCCCGACTGGCTGGAGACGGACAAGCCCTTCGGACTGCCGATGTTCGCCATGGCGATAGACCCGGAGAGATGCCTGGGCGGCGACTACAAGGCGGCCGTGGATGAGGCCGTGACGCGCATCAAAGCTTCGGGACTCGCACCCGGCTTCGATGAAATTCGCATCCCCGGCGAAGGCGCTCACCGCAGATATAAAGCTGCGCTCACCGAGGGCATCACGATCAAAGAAGCGCTCGCGCAGGATATGGACCGGATAGCGGCGGAGGTGGGCGTGGCGCCCTTGTCCAGGGGCCGGGCGTAATGAAAAACCCCCGCCTTTGTTGAAGTGTCGGCCCCCATGCGCTAGTTTTATGGCTCGTTGATTGGACGTTCCTCAATTATCCGTCACGTGATTGGGTGCGAGGGTTTTCGCGCCCTGAATTTTTGAAGGAGAAGACATGCCGGTAACTGCCATGATCATCGAAAAAGGAGACAACGTCGCCACCTGTCTCGAAAAGGTGGTGAAGGGAGGCTCGGTTCGCCTCATGCTCAACGGCAAGATGGGCAAGACGCTCAAGGCCAATCAGTCGATTCCCTACATCCACAAAATCTGCATCAAGCCCCTGAAAAAGGGCGAGCACTGCATGAAATACGGCCTGTCCATCGGCGTGGCGAGCAAGGACATCGAGGTGGGCGACTACATTCACGTACACAACATAGAGAGCGCCCGCGGCCGCGGCGACCTCGCTTAGAGAAGGAGGTCCACCATGGCCGGAAGAAACGGAAGCGCTACGAGATCGAAACGTCTGAGAAAAACCTGGTGGGGATACCCCAGGGAAAACGGGGACGTGGGCGCGAGAAACTACCTGCTCGTGCTGAGCGGCACCCTTTACGCCAACCCCACGTGTGAGCGCGTCGCCAGAACCCTGCGCCATAGCGTCGCCCTCACCCACCCGCTGGGCCGCTGCCAGATCGGCCCCGACATCCAGCGCACGTTCGAGACCCTCGTCGGTCACGGACAGAACGCCAACGCGGGCGCCGTCATCGTCATCGATCACCACCGCGAGGAAGGCTGCACGGCGGACGAGATCGCCCATGAAATCGCCAAAACGGGAAAACGCGTGGAGGCGATCAACATCCGCGAGGACGGCGGCGCGATAGACGCCACCGCCAAGGCCACGCGCATCGGCATGGAGATGTTGAGAGAACTCACGAACGAACGCCGCCAGGAAGTTTCGGTGAGCAAGCTCCTGCTGGGGCTCAACTGCGGAACGTCGGACACCACGTCGGGCCTCTCGCACAACAAGGCCACCGGCTGGGTGACGGATCAGGTCGTCAAGCTGGGCGGACGCGCGCTTTTGGCCGAAACCACGGAGATGATGGGCGGCGAGGGCGTGCTGGCCGACAAATGCGTGAGGCCGGCCCTGGGCAAGCGCATCTGGAGGATGGTGGAGGAGATGGAAGAACGCATCCTCGCCTGCGGCGTCGACCTCAGGGGCAGCCAGCCCACGGGCGACAACATGGAGGGCGGCCTGACCACGATTGAAGAGAAATCCCTGGGCGCCATCCAGAAGGCGGGCTCCGCCCCCATCGTGGACGTGATTCCGTGGGCGAAGCGCGCGAACCGCAGAAGCGGCCTCCACGTGATGGACACCCCGGGCCACGGGGGAGAGTCCATTACCGGCATCGCGGCGGGCGGCTCTCAAGTGCTCATCTTCTCCACGGGCGGCGGACATACCATCAACCACCCTCTGATGAGCACCATCCGCATCACGGGCAACCCGCTCTCGGCGAAGCTGCAGGCCGATACCACGGACGTGGACGTGACGGACATCTTCGAGGGCGCGCCCATCGAGGTGGCGGGACGACGCGTCTATGACGAGGTGATAGAAGTCGCGAGCGGGAAGATGACGAAAGCCGAGATTCTGCACGAAGACAACGCCTTCGCCATCAACAGGAATGGGCCCAGCGTCTAGGAGATTCATCACCGGCCCCCGGAGGACGCCCTCCGGGGGTTTGTTTCACGCGGCTGGCATTGCAGATGTTCATTGCCAGAGGCCATAAGATGAATCCCCTTCCCTACGCCGAGGCGGTCGCGATGCTCGCCGAAGAAGAGCGGGGGGACGGCTGGCTCGTTTACTGCGAGAGGGAAAACCTCTACCAGCTTCCCGTGGTCGAGTGGCTGAATGCGCTTGGGGAGGAAATCCTGGCCCTTGCTCCCGAATCGCCCCTGGAAGTGGCAGCCGGCGACGGGGCGATCGGAAAAGCGCTCAAGGCGCGCGGCGTGAACCTGAAACTCACCGACCCCGCCGGAAGCGATGGAACCGAAGCCCTGGACGCGCGGGATGCGCTCATCGCTCACGCACCCGATTTCGTGTTCTCCTGCTGGCTGCCGTATGATTCAGGCGCCGAGCGACAGATATTGGGTGCGAGGAGCATCCGTTGGTATCTGGCGGTGGTGCAGGGGGGGCCGGGCTACGCCGGGAGCGAAGCGCTTTGGGAAGCGCCCGGCTGGAGCGTGCGGGAATTAAACGAGGTGAACCGCTGGTCGGTTTCGCGGTCTGATTTTCTGAGCGAAGTCGACTCGGGCGAGCACGTCCGGCACGGAATGGCCTATCTGTTCACGCGTGAGGAGTGAATGAGCGGACATACGACAGGCGAGAAACTCCAAGTTTTTTTGAACCGGGTATTCACCAAGCTGGGCATGCCGGAAGGGGACGCGGCATGGACGGCGGATACGCTCGTGACGGCCGAGTTGCGTGGCGTCACCAGCCACGGCGTGATCCGCATGCCGCACTACGCCAGGCGTCTGGAGGTCAAGCTGGCGAATCCGGCGCCTGATTTCCGCATCGTCAAGGATGCAGGCGCACTCGCGCTCGCAGACGGCGACAACGGCATGGGCCAGGTGGTCTCCAAACGCGCGATGGAAGAGGCCATCGCCCGCGCCCGAACCCACAACGTGGGCGTCGTCCTGCTCAAGGAGAGCAACCATTTCGGCGCCGCCGCGACGTACGCGGCCATGGCTCCCGAAGCGGGCATGGTCGGTCTCGTCACGACGAACACGCTGCGCGTCCTGCCCCCGGCAGGAGGCAAGGAACCCAGAATCGGCAACAATCCCGTCTCTATCGCCCTGCCGAGCGACCCGCCCATGGTGCTGGACATGGCGCTCTCCGTCGTGGCGCGAGGCTACATCATCGAGGCGGCGCGCGCGGGCGAACTCATTCCCGAGGGCTGGGGACTGGACAAGGAGGGAAGACCCACCACCGACCCCCATCAAGTTCTCGAAAGCTCCCTGCTCTCCCCGATTGCGGGGTATAAGGGCAGCGGGCTTTCCATCGCGATCGACGCCATTCTGGGTTCCCTCGCGGGCGGAGGCCACAGCCACGAGATCGTGGGCATCAACGAGTTTCACGGGAAAAGCCGCGTCACGAGCGTTTTCGCCGCCATCAACGTCGAAGCGCTGCTTCCGATATCTGAGTTCCGGGCCGCCGCAGGCGCCTTCATCTCCGTCATCAAGGCGACGCCCAAAGCCGCGGGTGTGGAGACGATTTTCATGCCCGGCGAAATCGAGCATCAAAGCGAGATAGAACGCAGGGAAAACGGGTTCGAACTCTCGCCCGAGCGGCTTGCGGAACTCGATGAAATCGCCCGAAGGCTCGACCTCCCTCCGCTGGAGCGTGGACAATGAACGACCCTGCTCCCCGCGAGTTGGCCGAAGCCGCTTCCAGATTCGCCCGCGAGGCGGGAGAAATCCTGATGGGGCTTTTCGGGAAGCAGGTGGAGGTGGACTACAAGAACAAGGCCAAAACCGACCCGGTGAGCGAAGCCGACCGCGCGAGCCAGGAGTTTCTGACCAAAGCGATAAACGAAAAATTTCCGGCGCATGGCGTTTTGGGCGAGGAAAAACCCGAAGACGAAGCAGAAGCCAAAGCGCAGGGCGCGCGCGAAGTGCCCGAGTATCTCTGGGTTCTGGACCCTCTGGACGGCACGAAGAATTTTCTGAACGGCCTGCACGTCTGGGGGTGTTCCGTGGGAGTCCTGCAGCGCGGACGCTCGATTGCGGGCGCGATTTTCACGCCGGAGGAGAAAGGCACCATCTACCACGCTTTTGAGGGGGGCGGAGCGTATCGCAACGATCACCGAATCGAGGTGGCGGGAGAGGACAAGCCCACGGGAAAGCGCATCGTTGCGCTCCCCGGCTCATACTGGACGCAATTTCGCCCCACGGGGCCGCTCAAGAAAAACCTGGGTGAGGTGCGCGCCACGGGCTCGATGTGCTACGAGCAGGCTCTCGTGGCGCGCGGCGGCCTGCACTATACGCTCTTCGGCGTTCCCAGCATCTGGGATGTGGCGGCGGGCGCGGTCATCGTGAAAGAAGCGGGGGGCGTCACACTCGCCCGGCGGGACCGCACGAACAGGTGGAGCGAACTGGATAGCTTCTTCTCCGGGGAGAACACGCCCAAAGACCTGGACGCCGCGCGCAAATGGCGACAATCCCTGCTTATCGGCAACCCCGCTCTCGTGAATTACATCGCGAAACACATCAAGAAAGTGAACCGGCGCAGACTCAAACGAAAGAATCGCTAACATCCCCTGAGAACCGGGATGATTATCTCTATATTACTTCAATAAAGCTACATAACACACTGATATATAAAAAGATTCTAATTCAGATTGGGAACTCGTACCGGCGCGAATCGATCGCTTTGGGGACCCTTGCCTCTCCCGCCCAAACCCTCGATTTCCATGATTCGCTCCTCCTGTGGATTGCGATACGCGGAGCCCGATATCACTTCGATTTCGTAGCGGGGAGCAGGACTGCCTCTTTTGGGAGATTTCCCGCGTATCGGGAATGAAAACGGACGACTCTCCCCGGGTCTCAAACCTCTGAGCCAGTACCTGGTGCGGCAGCATTTTTTCCCGCTCCGGATGAGTTCGACCTGCAAGCCTACGTCGAAGGCAAAATCGGAGTCCGTATTGAGCAGAGCGCCCTGGGCGCGCAGATAGGGCCTGCAGGATTTGCATCTGGGTTTCCGGAACACCTCGACTTCGGCGTTCTCCACGCGCACCCACCGATGAACCTGTTGGTTCCTCTCCTGCGCCATCTTGTTGATGGAGGAGAGGATTCGCCCTTTGTGCGCCGAACCGGGGTAGCGCACGAGAAACTGCTCCAGCGCCGCGACTCGCCCCGAACGCTTGGCTCCTGCAAGGGCCCGCGCCTCCATGTGTTGCTGCATGAGAGCCGCCTCTTTCGAGCCTTCGAATCTGCGAATGAAGGCCTTCCAGTCCGCCTCCTTGCCGGATCGCATCGCCCTCTCGAATCCCGCCGCGCGCAAAGCGTCCTTCGCCTCTTCAAGATACGGGCTGAAGGGATTGTCGAAGACAAACCTTTCGAGGCCGAGAACATCGCCCGAGGCTTTCGCCGCATCGAGCAGGAGTCTTTCGAGACGCTGGGTCGCCGCTTCGGTCCACTCGCTCCGTGCCTTTTTGTATTTTTCAATAAAGACCCTGTAGGATGCGACCTCGTCTTTTCCTCTCAAAACTTCATATTCACTCTTTTGGGTATCTATGTCGGAGGGCGTCTCGAACCAGCCTTCGGGAAAGCGCTTCAGGAACTCTTCGAGAACGCCGGGTTTTTTCGATCCGAGCGCTTCCTGATACAGGAGTTGCTCCCGCCAGTAGCGCGCCCGGCGGAAGTATTTGCCGGTAAAATGATATTCCAGATACTCCTTATACGCGCGGGACGAATGTGTCCGTTTCGCTCGCTGAAAATCGAACTCGTCGAGTTCCGCCAGAAACACCTTGGATTGTGGATGAGCGGGGTTGTCGTGAACGAACCAGCGTTTTTCGTTCATAATATCGCGCGGCGGCCTCCTGCGCACGCGCGAAGTCTCCAGGCACCCGACGAGAGTCGAGCTTAGAACGAAGCAGATAAGAAAGGAAATCAGCCGATTCCCGGTCAGGCTCGTATGGGCGCGCATCGCCTACACCTCAGCGTCTCACCGTTTTCCCGGGCGTTTTCGAAACTATTCGAAATGCCAGTGCAGTCGCCGGTATTCCTCGGGCGTCGGCAGGCACGGATTCTTCCGGAAGCGGATCACCCTTTCCAGAAAAATTTCCACTTCCTCGGGTTCCAGGAGCTCGTCCATTTCACGCCTCAAAGAGCTATCGCTATCGCGCAAGCCGGCCTCCAGTCTTTTGACGTCGCTCAACTGCGCCTCGGGCAGGGAAACGCCCGCATAGTCCCAGATGACGGTGCGCAGCTTGGGCTCTGCATGAAACGTGAGGCCGTGATCGATTCCCCAGACGCGGCCGTCTTCAGACTGGAAGCAGTGCCCTCCCTTGCGGTCCGTATTGTTCACCATGATGTCAAACGCAGCGATCAGCACCAGTTCCGGTCGGCCTTCCGCCCGGAGCGTGAAATAGTTCGATTTCCCGTCATAGGGCACGCACAGCTGCATGGAGCCCTCCCCGTGCGGGCCCTCGCGAATCACCGTCGGGGGAACCAGGTGCCATCCCAGATGATGACTCACCAGAAAAGAGCACCGCTCCCTGAAATGGAGCGTTCCGTAGGGAAAATCCCAAAGGGGGCGCTCCCCGCTCGCGGGCTTGTATATCCCCCAGAACTGGAAATCCTCCGCGCCCATCCTCACGGCGAACGTGTAGTTCGAGCCTTGCGGCACCAACTCGCCGCCCAGAATTTCCGAGTTGAGCAAAAGGTTCTCGATTTCCGCCGGCTCGAAGCGATAGGCCTGCGATTCGGCCGCATCCACCGTTTCGGGGCCTTCAGGAGGAGAAAATTTCCGGGCCACGAGATATTCCTGTCGAATAGAATAAGGGCGATTTAGTGACGAAAATGCCCGTTCGTATTGGGGTCGACCTTACCGGTGGCCACCATGGCATGACGAGAGAGCGCATCCGTACCCCGCCCGGAGGAGCATTCATCGAGGCTCTGGGTGATGAAGTCATCCAACTGCGCATGTTCGAGACTCACCTGCAGCGCGGCGGGGCCGACGGTTTCTTCTTCGTATTCCTCTGTTTCGGAAGAACCACTCTCCGAAGCAACCTCGTCGCGTTCATCGTAGAAAAAGACCGTGACGTGGCTCTTGCCCGGGCCATACGCCAGCCCCAATCGGCTCACCTTGAATTCGAGCAACCCTTCAGAACTCACCGGGGTGGAGCCGACCTCGGCAATGTCGGGAAAATCCGGTTCTTCGTCCGAGCGTTCCCCTTGCCCTTTCGCCTCCACCATTTTTTTCATCGCCATCGAAAGGCCGTAGACCTGTTCCTTCTCCAGCCAGAGCGTGGCGGCCGCCTTCGTGGGACAATCGATCAGGATGCGGAAAATCCTCTTTCCCGCGACGCCGATCGCTTCGGTTCTGATTTGTTTGACTTCGCCGAAATTATGTTTGGCAGAATCCATGTGCGATATAAAACTCCGCGATTCGAAGATGAGACGGCTCGTGATGTGTATACCATAAACGGATGTCCCACCCTTGTCTATTCAAACTTTCCTCACGCGCGATTCAGGTTTCATCGGCGGGAAATTGCGTCTATAATTCAGCAAACAGCCCGCCCAGCATTTCATCCAAGCGCCGGGAAACCACCGTATGGCGAAAAGAAATCCCCCAAAACCCGCCGCCGTCAAGCACGGCTTTCTCGAATATCTGCTCCTGAGCGTTCTCCTGCTCGTCGTCGTGGTGACGGCGTGGACGCTCTATGACAACGGAATCATCGACACGTTCATCGAACTCATCAAAGGCGCTTTCTAGCGCACCATGCGCTTGAGAATCGCGCTCACTCTCTCGCAAGGTCCGCAGGTTCCTTCTGCAATTCGACGTATCATATGCAAACGAACGAATCGCTATGTCATGGATTCGGAACAAACAAAATCCGGCGGGCGAAAATCCCGAACCGGCTACACAGCTTCGGGCGAAAAGTGATAGCCTCCACCAAATCGCAACCATCAGAGGATCCTCATTGGCTCGTCTCATATCCAAAGCACTGCAAACCCCCGACGGCCCGCTCGCCTATACTGAGGCGGGGGACGGCGGCAAAGAACCCCTCCTCCTCGTTCATGGCGGCTTCGGGGCGGCGAACCACTGGGCAAAAAACCAGGCCTTCTTCGCCGCGCATTACCGCACTTTGGCGGTCGACCTGCCCGCCTTCGGCGAGAGCTACGCGCCGCCGAAACCGCACACGGCAGCCTCCGTCACGCGGGGCATCGGGCGGCTGCTCGACGGGCTTGGAATCAAGAAATGCGCCTGCGTGGCATTTTCGTTCGGTGCGACGATGAGCGCGACGTATTGCCAGGAAAACGCCTCGCGATTCCAAAAACTCGTTCTGCTGGGTCCGGGGGGTCTGGGGATCACGGGCGACGTCAAGCTCGGCGATGAGCGCCGCGCCACCAGGGAGATGAGCCCGGAGGAGAAGCACGCGGTGTTCGTTCACAACCAAAAGGCGTTGATGTTCAAGAACCCGGAGTGCGCCGATGAGGCGTACCTCTCCCAGGCATGGGCGAACCTCAAAAACTCGAGGATGAACATCTACGCCATGAACCGCGAGCCCTACCTGCCCGATCTGCTTCCGGCGTGCTCCATGCCGTTGCTCATATTGTGGGGAGACGCCGACGTCATCGCCTACCCTACGCTCGAAGAACGCCGCAGCGCTTGCCAAAAAGCCGCCCCCCATGCAGAACTGGAAATCATTCCGGGCGCCGGGCACATGGCCCAGTGGGAGCAACCCGATATTTTCAACGAGCGCGTATTGAAATTCTTGAGATCTTAAAGATTCATCATCCCTGAGGAGAACGATTCATGGGCAAGACGAGTTTTGATTTTTCCGGACAGGTCGCCGTCATCACGGGCGCGTCGCGCGGCATCGGCAAAGGATCGGCGGAGCGGTTCGCCGAGGCGGGCGCCAAAGTGTATCTCGTCGACATCGACGTCGAACCCGGAGAAGCGGCCGCGGCCGCCATCCGCGAGGGTGGAGGCGACGCCACTTTCATCGACTGCGACCTCACGGATTCGGTGGCCGTGAAACAGATGATAGGGCGCATCGCGAGCGAGGCGGGCGCCATCGACATTTTCGTCAATTCCGCTGGCGGTTTTCACCAGCAGCTCTCCATGGGCGATACTTCCGAAGACGAATGGGACGCCGTGGTGGACAGGAACTTGAAAAGCGTGTTCCTGACCTCGAAATACCTCACGCCCGTTTTCGAGAAGCAAAACAGCGGCTGCGTGATCAACCTGGGCTCCATGTCGGGCATCACGACGCTCCAGCCCTCATCCCCGCCCTATGCGGCGGCCAAGGCGGGCGTCCACGCCCTGACCCGCGTGCTCGCCTACGATCTGGGGAAATACAACGTGCGCGTGAACGCCATCGCGCCGGGAACGACGGCGACGGAGCGCGTCATCGCGGTGCGCTCCGAAGAGCAGCGCGAGATGATCGGCAAGGGCACGCTTTTGGGCCGCATCGCCGATGTGGAGGACATGGTGGGCTGGGTGCTCATGCTGGCCTCGCGCGAATCCGCCTACCTCACGGGCCAGACTATCGCCGTGAACGCGGGACGCTACATGTCGTAATTGCGATAATTCGTAAGCGCCTACAGCCATTTCGAGGACTTTCTTGATGAGCGAATACCTGGAATTCGACCCCGACGAGATAGAGCGGCGCGAGATTTACCGCCTGCTCACGGGCTCCATCGTCCCCCGCCCCATCGGCTGGGCGTCATCCATCAGCAAGGAGGGGATCCACAACATCGCGCCCTTCAGCTTCTTCACCTGCGTCTGCGTGGCGCCGCCGATGATATCGCTCACCGTGGCGAGAAACCCCGACGGCACCAAGAAGCACACCCTCATCAACGCGCAGGAAACCGGGGAATTCTGCTTCAACGTCGTCACCCACCGCCATTGGGAGCAGATGGTGGACACGGCGAACGGCATCCCGGCGGAGGAGAGCGAATTCGACGCCACAGGCCTCGAGCCGATACCCGCAAAGAAGGTGAAGGCGCCGCGCATCAAGGACGCGCCCATTCACTTCGAGTGCAAGACCCACAATGTGTTCGAACTGGGACCGAACAAGCACCCGCTCCTGATCGGGGAAGTCGTCTATTTCCACGTCAACCCGGACGTCATGACGGGTGCCTATATCGACATGAAAAAGCTCGAACCCATCGGTCGCCTGAATGGCTTCTGGCAGTGCACGCTCGGGGAGTTTCTGGAGAGAAGTTTCGAGGACGGACAACCGAGATAGGGCTAAGAACGATCTGAAAGAATCGAGAATTTACTTGATATATAGCATATAACTATCTGTTAACTTGTACCTTATTCCATATCAAATCCGGCGTCCTCAACGGCGGTGCGCAAGGTGTCGAGGTTCGTCGCCCCCTCATCGAAAACCACCGTCGCCCTGCCTCCTTCCAAGTCGACGGCGGCCTCGGCCACCCCTTCCACACCGCTTAGCGCCTCTTCCACTGCGGTTTGGCACATCCCGCAACTCATTCCGCCTACGACTATTTCCACTTTAGCCATTTCATGTCTCTCCAAGAAAAAATCGAATCGCTGAGTGCTTAAGCCCGCATCCCGTATCTAGCTCACACTCCCCGAACGAGGGGGCTTCCAGTTTCTGAGCAACAGGGTGTTCGAGACGACGGAAACGGAACTGAACGCCATGGCCGCCCCCGCGACGATGGGGCTCAAGAACCCGAACGCCGCCAAGGGGATGCCGAGAATGTTGTAGAAAAACGCCCAGAAAAGGTTCTGGCGGATTTTCCGCAACACGGTCTTCGAGAGGTGAATTCCCGATACGACGCCCGTCAGATCGCCCTGCATCAGCGTGATGTCCGACGCTTCCATCGCGATGTCCGTGCCCGTGCCGATGGCGAAGCCCACGTCCGCGGCGGCCAGTGCGGGAGCGTCGTTGATGCCGTCGCCCACCATGCCCACCTTTTTCCCCTCTCTCCTGAGCCGCTGCACCATATCTGCCTTTTCATCCGGCATCACCTCCGCCATCACGTGAGAAACTCCCGCTTCCGCCGCTATGGCCTGCGCCGTGCGCTCGTTGTCGCCCGTCATCATGTAGACTTCGATTCCCATGTTCTGGAGAGCCGCAACCGCTTCCGCAGAATTCTCCCTCAGGGTATCAGCGACGCCGATGACGCCCAGCAGGCTATCTCCATCCGCGATGAAGATTACGGTTTTCCCCTGCGATTCCAGGCGACGAATCTCATCAATATGCTCAGGCGCGTCCACGCCCCGCTCCGCCATGAACTTCTCGTTGCCCAGATAGATTTTCCGCCCACCCACATTCGCTTCCAGGCCATGCCCCGGAAAGGCGCGGAAATCGCGCATATCGAGCAATTCCGCGCCGCGCGCTTTGGCCTCATCCACTATCGCCTTTCCCAGGGGATGTTCGGAACCCCGCTCCGCACTCGCCGCGAGCGTGAGCAACTCCTCCTGGGAGAGTCCACCCAGCGGCAACAGGTCGGTTACGGCGGGCGTCCCCTTCGTGAGCGTGCCCGTCTTGTCCAGAATGACCGCGTCGAGCCTGTGGGCCGTCTCGAGTGCCTCGCCGCCCTTGATGAGAACCCCGACCTCGGCCCCCTTCCCCGTGCCCACCATGATGGCCGTAGGCGTCGCCAGTCCCAAGGCGCACGGGCAGGCGATGACCAGAACGGCGACGGCGTTGATGAGCGCGGGCGTGAACGGCCCCGTAAAGTCCCAAAGAATGTATGTGAGGAGAGCGATTCCCAGGACGATGGGCACGAATATGCCCGACACCCTGTCCGCGGTGCGCTGAATCGGCGCCTTGGAGCCCTGCGCCTGCTCCACCATGCGGATGATCTGCGCGAGCACCGTTTCCTTCCCCACCCTCAAGGCACGGAACTTTACCGCCCCGTCGATGTTGATCGTGGCCCCGGTAACGGCGTCTCCCACGCCTTTCGCCACGGGAACGCTCTCGCCCGTCAGCATCGACTCATCCACGGAAGTCGCGCCTTCCAGGATGACTCCGTCGACGGGGTATTTCTCGCCCGGGCGCACCATTACGACGTCGTCTACGCGGACCTCGCCCACGGGAACCTCGCGTTCTTCCCCGTCGCGGAGCACACGAGCCGTCTTCGCCTGAAGGCCCATGAGCTTCTTGATGGCTTCCGAGGTTCTGCCCATGGCGCGCTCTTCGAGCACTTTCCCGAGCACGATGAGCGTGATCAGAACCGCGGACGCCTCGAAATACACGTGATGCCCGCTCAGACCCCACAGCGTCACCACGCTGCTGTGCAGCCAGGCCGCACTCGTACCCAGGGCGACGAGAACGTCCATGTTCGCGCCGCCGCCCATGAGCGAATGATACGCGCCCTGGTAAAACCGACGGCCCACGATGAACTGCACGGGCGTGGCGAGCGCGAACTGCCACCATCTGGGCAACTCCCAGCCCCCCGCGCCGGGGAACATCCCCGCCATCTGTATGAGAAGAGGCGCGGACAAAACCGCGGAGAGCACGAGCAGACGCACACTTTTCCTGAATTCGCGCTCCCATTTGATTTTTTCCGCATCCTGTTCCTCATCGATCACGGGCCGGAGCGAATACCCCGCTCTGGCCGCGTAATCAACAATCTCATCGGCGCGAGCCAGAGCCGGCTGGAATTCCACATGACCGCGGCCGCTTGCAAGGTTCACGTCGGCGGACATGACGCCGTCCAACCCGCTCAATCGCTCTTCCAGGCCCGTGGCGTCCGCCGCCGCCTCCATCCCCTCTATCGTGAACTCGACGTGAGCGTGCGGAACGCGAAACCCCGTTTTTTCCACCCTCCTGGTGATGTCGGCGGGCGTCACCTGGGCGGGAACGAACTCGACCTGCGCGCGCGCGAGGGCCAGATTCACGTTCGCGCGCAAAACGCCGTCGAGCGCGCCGAGTCGTTTTTCCAGCCTCGCGGAACACGCCGCGCACGACATGCCCTCGACCGGAATCTCCAGCATTTCGGGAATGGAATTTATGGACATGTCACACCCCTAGCCCAGGGCCTGAAGTTTTACGCTCACGCTCATCCGGTTCCCGTCGCGCGTCAGATGAACCTCCACGACGTCACCCACCTTGTGCGCATCGAGGGCGTCCAGCAAATCATCGAGCGAGGACACGGATTTCTCCCCCACGCCCACGATCACATCTCCGAGCACGAGGCGGCCCCCCCGGTTCCTCCCGGTGCCGCGCAGCCCCGCCCCTTCGGCCGCGCTGCCTTTTTGCACGCGAAGGATCAACACGCCCCGCACCCCGAAGCGCTCCGCCGTCCCCCTGTCGGCCACGTGAATGCCGAGCCCGGGCCTGATGACGCGGCCGTGACGGATCAACTCAGGCACCACCCTGTTCACGGTATCCACGGGAACCGCGAAGCCGATGCCCGCGTTGGAGCCGGAGGGGCTGAAAATAGCGGTGTTCACGCCGATGAGGCGCCCGGCGCTGTCCAGCAGAGGCCCCCCGGAATTGCCCGGATTGATCGCGGCATCGGTCTGGATGACGCCGCTGATCTTGCGGCCCGACACGCTGTTGATCTCGCGTCCCAGTGCGCTGATGATCCCCGTCGTGAGCGTCTGGTCCAGCCCGAAGGGGTTGCCGATGGCGAACACCCTCTGGCCCACCTGCAGGTTGGAGGACTGCCCGATGGCGATCGGCTTGAGCCGGTTTTTCGGCGCATTGATGAACAAAACCGCCAAATCCTGATCCGGCGACACCCCCACCACGCGCGCATCCCACTCGGAATTATCGGCGAGGGTGACGCGCAGGGCGCTCGCCCCCCGGATGACGTGAAAATTCGTGATGACGTGGCCCTGATCGTTCCAGAAGAAGCCCGAACCCGTTCCTTGGGGGATCTCGAATAAATTGAGGCTGAACCCATCGCGCCGCATCGCCAGCTTCGTGATGTAGACGACAGACGGGGAAGAGAGTCGGAACAGCTCGATGTTGGATTTTTCCTCGGCAGCGAGGTCTCCGCGCGGGGTGACGACGCGGGGCACGGCATCGGGGTCGTGAAGGGTGTCGAAATAACCCCTTGCGAAAAGCCATGCGAGAACGACGCCCAGCACGAAAACACACCAGACGATCCACCGCCATCCGCTGGAATAGGTGGGGCCTGCACGCCTGAATTCACGACCTCCCCCGTTCATTTCGACTCCCCGTTTTGCGCCCAGGGCAGGCCCATGAAAGCACGCTCGCAGTCTTCGCGCAAAAACGCCTCATCCTGCGAACACCTCGCGATGATATGCGCGCCCTGAATCTGAGAGAAAAAAGCGCGCGCATGCGCGAGCGGTTCAAGCTCCTCTGGAAGATCTCCCTCCTCTTTGGACTGCGCCAATACGAGGGCGATTCTCTCGAAAACCCCGTCCCACACCCTTTTCAACCGCAAGCGCATCTCCTCGTCCAAAGCGCTCAACTCCAGCGAAAGGTTGCCGATGGGGCATCCGCAGCATGGGGAGTCCTGAATCGGCATACGGGCGTAGGATTCCGCCAGACGCCTGATTTTCTCGCGCCCGCTCGATTCGATATCAAACGAGGGGGAGAGGTAATTCTGATGTAGAAGCGATTCATAGTGATTGATGACGGCGAGGCCCAGGTTCTTCTTGGAGCGGAAAAAATAGTACAGACTCCCCCGGTTCACCCGGGCGGCCTGCGCCACCATATCGAGCGAGGTGGCGTGAAACCCTTTGTGATAGACGAGCCTCGCGGCCGCTTCGATGATTTTGCGCTTTGTCGCGGACGCCTTGGGCGTCGCCGTTGCTGTTTCTATCATCATCCGTCTCGGTAAATTGAAAAATTGCTTCGCAGCGCCGAAACTCCTGAGTCGGCCGTAAAGCGATACACGAGGCAAGTATAAAATTTATTAGTTAGTTAGTCAACTAAATTTCTGATCTATCCTTGAAACAAGTCTGAAACCCGTTATGCGGAGAGTTCCCGCAAGTGTGCGACGACGGAGCGTTCTAATGCGTCGAGGTTGTACCCACCCTCGAGCAGACAGATGAGCCGCCCTTCGCAAAGGCTCTCGGCAAGCGCCTTCACCCACCCGGTCAGGCGGGCGAACCCGGCTTCCGTGATCATCAGCCCCCCGAGCGGGTCGTCTCGGTGCGCGTCGAAGCCCGCCGATACGACGACCGCCTCGGGCCCGTGCGCCTCGATGGCGGGGATGACGGTCTCTTGAAACCTCGCCAGGTATTCCTCCTCGGGCATTCCCGCCGCAACGGGAATGTTCAGCGTCGTACCCTCCCCGGCGCCTTCTCCCGTCTCGCCCGAAAGGCCCGTTCCGGGGTAGTGGGGATGCTGATGCAGGGAGACGAAAAACACGTCCGCGTCGCGCCAGAAGATATGCTGCGTGCCGTTTCCGTGGTGCACGTCCCAATCCACCACGGCGATTCTCCGGAGCCCATGTTTTTCCTGTAGATACCGAACCAGGATGGAGGCGGTGGCGAACAGGCAAAAACCCATCGACTGAAAGGGCAAGGCGTGGTGTCCCGGCGGTCTGGCGGCGCAAAAGGCGTTATCCACTTCACCGGTCATGACGGTATCCGCCGCACTCAGGGCCGCATCCACGGAGGCCAGGGCGGCCTCATAGCTTCCGGGGCCGGCCAGCGTGTCCCCGCCATCCAGAATGCACCTGCCGCCGGCGCACGCCTCGCGCACGAAACTGTGGTGCGATTCCTCATGCACCCGCAATACCCACTCACTCGCATCGTGGGGCATGATTTCCATGCGTCTGAGCGAAGGGACCTGGGGGAGAATTCTCTCGGGCGTCAAGCGTCTGGCGCGCTCCACGTTCTCCACATGCCGGCCGTTGTCGTGCATGAGAGATTCGGGCGTCCAGAAATAGGCTGTTCTGCTCAATGGAGTCTCACCCTTGGGTCGAGGACGGAATACATCAAGTCAACAATGAGGTTCAAGGACACGAAAATCAGGGCGGTGATGGTCACCGAGGCCTGCACCAGGGGGAAATCCTTGGCGTAGACGGCCTGAATCAGGAGCCTGCCCACCCCCGGCCAGGAGAAAATTGTCTCGACGATCACCGCACCCCCCAGCAAATGCCCGAATTCCAGGCCGATGATCGTGATCACCGGAATCATGGAATTTCTGAGCACGTGCAGGTTGATGACGATCCACTCGGAGAGTCCCTTCGCGCGGGCGGTCTTCACGTATTCATGGCGCAGAACCTCCAGCATGGAGCTTCGGACCACCCTCGCATTTCTCGCGATCGAGTAGGTGGAAAGCGCGATGGCGGGCAGGACCAGATGCTCCCAGCCGCTCCTTCCGCTGACGGGCAGCCACCGCAGACTCACCCCGAAGACGAGGATGAGCATCAAACCGAGCCAGAAAACGGGCATGGATTGCCCCAGGAGCGCGAACAGCATCCCCCCGTGGTCATACGGGGAACCGCGTTTCGTCGCGCTGATGACCCCTACCGGAAACGCCAGGATAATCGAGAGAACCAGCGCCACGAGGGCGAGTTCCAGAGTCGCCGGCAGACGCTCCATGATGAGTTCGAACGCGGGCTGGCGGTAGCGCAGGCTTTCTCCAAAGTCCCCCTGCACCGCGCGGCCCACATAGAGCGCGTACTGGACGAACCAGGGCTTGTCCAGCCCCAAATCTTCTTTGAGCTTCTGGACCTCCTCGACCGTCCAGTCTTCACCCACCATGGTGTCGGTCGGGTCGCCCGATAGAAACAAGACGGCGAACGAGATGAAGCTCACGCCGACTACGACCACGATG
Source organism: Nitrospinota bacterium (assembly GCA_011523725.1). Taxonomy (GTDB): domain Bacteria; phylum UBA8248; class UBA8248; order UBA8248; family UBA8248; genus Bin107. Next base: position 4,544 of record WTGD01000348.1, on the reverse strand, counting down.
GCCCGGAGAAATCGTCTGAAAAGATAAGCGCCCATCGTCTATTCTTTCGCCTCTTTCAAGCGAATCGTGGGCAGGTAGATTCTCTCATCCGGCCTCGGCGTCCACTGCGTCCTCGCGCTTAGCCCGAAAAAATCATACTGGTTCCAGAGGAACACCCACGGGCTTTCCTCACGAACGATGCGCTGCATCCGGTAACTGATCCGCCTGCGCCCGGCGGGGTCGAACGTCTGGCCGAGCAACTTGTAACTTTGAATGAACTCGCGGTTTCTCCAGGCGGTGAGGTTCGCAAAAAGGTTGGGCCTCAACACGCCCAGGTCGAGTTCTTCGTTGAAGGCGGAGCTGAACCCGTGAAAATACAAGGGCGCGAGCGTCTTTTTCCTTCTTCTGGCGAGGAAAACGGACCACTCCAGGGGAATGACCTCCACATGGACGCCCACGTCACGGAAATAAGCCGCTAAAAATTCCGCCATCTCCTTTCCTTTCAGATATCTGGAAGATGGTACTTCAAGTTTTACATCAAACGGTTTTCCGTTCGCTTCCAGCACACCGTCCCCATTCGTGTCCTTGAGGCCGGCCTCGGTGAGGAGCGCTTTGGCCTTTTGGGGATCGTATGCGTACGCCTTGATGTCCGGGTCGGCGTTCGGGGCGTTGACGATGCTCCTCATCCGCGATCCATGGCCCAGAAATACGTTCTTGACGATGGCCTCGAAATCAATCGCGTGGTTCAGCGCCCGTCGGACGCGGGGGTCGCCGAGCACCGCATGGTCCGTGCGAATCCCCAGATAGATCCTGCGTCCACCCCGAGCCCCCTTGAACTGGAGACCCTCTTGGCTGTTGATGATGGCTTTCGACTGATCGGGCGAGATGTTCATGATGACGTCGGCCCCGCCGGTTTCAAGCTCCGCGATGCGGGCCGAAGCCTCCGACACCGGTCGCCAGATCACCTTTTCTATCGCGGGCCTGCCCCGCCACCAGCCCTCGTTGGCCTTCATCTCGATGCGGTCGTCCTTGATCCATTGCACCAGCCTGTATGGCCCCGTGCCCACGGGTTTTTTCAGCAGCTCCTTGGGCGGGGTCGATGAATAATACTTTGGCGGCAACATGAACGCGTTCACCATCCACACAGGCAGGGTGGCGACCGGGCGCTTCGTGTGAATCTTCACGGTGTGGGAGTCCACCTTTTCTATCCTTTCCAGGAAAATCCTCCGGTAAACCGTGATGCGGGGCTTGAGCTTCTTGTCGCGCATCCGCTCGAACGTGTAGCGCACGGATTCGGCGTCGAACGGCTCGCCGTTATGAAACTTCACCCCCTTGCGGAGATGAAACGTCCAGACCTTTTTCGTCTCGTCCACCTCCCAGCGTTCGGCCAGAGCGGGGCCCAGCGTCATGTCTGCGCGCCGCTCGATGAGCGGGTCGAACATGTTCATCAATATGCTCCACTCGATGGTGGCCGTGGCGAAATGGGGGTCGAGCGTGTTGGCTTCCACCGAGAGGAGAACCGTAAAGGGCCCTTCTTTCGCTTCGCGGCCGCAGGCGGCGAGCGCCACGAGCAGCAGGCAAAATCCGCACAACAAGGCCCTTTTCATGCGCAAATTCCCTTCAGAAAAACGAAACACCTACATATCATCGCCGAGGCGGGGGTCCATGTAGTCCCGCAGCCAGTCGCCGATGAGGTTGATGCTCAAAACCGTCGCCATGATGGCGAGACCCGGAAAAGTCGCCATCCACCAGGCGCCGCGCAGATATTCGCGTCCTTCGGAGAGCATGCCCCCCCAGGTGACGACCGAGGGCGGGACACCGAGACCCAGGAAACTTAAGGATGATTCGGAAATGATGTTTCCCGCCACGGCGAAGGTGGCGATGACGATGAGAGGCGAGAGGGTGTTGGGCAGAATCTGCATGAACAATATGCGGTACAACGGATAGCCCAGGGCGCGGGTGGCCTCCACGAATTCGCGCTCCCTGATCGAGATGACCTGCCCTCTCACCACGCGGCCGTACGCCACCCACCGGCTGATCCCCAGCACCACGATGATGTTCAGCAGCCCCGGCCCGACGACCGCCATGATCGTGATGGCCAGGAGAATGAAGGGAAACGCCAGTTGGATTTCGGAGAATCCGCTGATGAGATCGTCGATTTTCCCGCCGAAAAAGCCCGAGACCAGACCCAGGACGATGCCGATGACTCCTGAAATCACCACCGAACTCAAGCCCACCAGAATGGAGACGCGGCCCCCGTACATGAGCCGGCTCAGAATGTCCCGGCCCAGCGCGTCGGTTCCCAGCATGTAGCTCGCGCTCCCTCCCTCCACCCAGACGGGAGGCTTCAGGCGCAGGTTGACGTCCACCATGCCCGGGTCTTGCGGCGCGATGAGAGGGGCGGTAAGAGAAACGACCACCAGCAGAATGAGAAAAACGCCGCCGAGCATCGCCGGTTTGGCGCGCATCAGGCTCCGGCGGAATATCTCCCACCTGAGTTCCGATTCCGACATCATGGGGTATTCATCCGCACCAAAAGCAGATTCGGACATTTTTCTATCTTCGGACATTCACCTGTTCTCGCGCCAAGGTGCCAATATTTCGTGAGTCGGGACGCCCCGTATCCTAGCATAGCGCACGGTAGGTTGCAGAAACTCCCGAGGAGTGAAATCGCCGTTTCCCGAATCGTCGAATTGCCTTGATATCCGTGAGGTTATCGAATTAGAATCGCCTGTTTTTCGATTTCGGGGCCGCATGGACACTTGTGATGATTCTCGGTGAAGGAACACCTTCCTTGCCTTCTCACACGAAAAATGATTTCAACGACATCCTGATATCCGCCGTTCCGGACGGCGCGACGTTCGGTTTCCAGGGCCTGCGCGCGGTCGATTCGATTACGGTGGAAAACATCGTCCCCCTCGATTTCCTCATCGCCTGCGACTACGGGCTCGACGGGCCCGAATGGGACAGGCGCCTGCGCTATTTCGCCGTGGAGCGCGGGAGAAACAGGCGAATCGTATGGACGCATTCATCGCTCGTAGAGGCCTACGAAGGCGCGCTGGGTGAGCAGATTCGCCAATATCTCTCGCAAGGGGATACGCCCCGGTACGTCATCCCCTACCGCTCCACGGAATTCCTCGGCAAACTCGCAGAACAAGCCGAGGGCAGGCTCCGCATCCTGGCGAACCCGGTGGAAATCAAGACGAGGTTCGACGACAAGATAGCGTTCCGGCGCCAGGCGGTCGAAACGGGGTTCGACGTTCCCCCGGGCGACGTGGCGGCGTTGGGCGATCTTGGACTCAAGCATCTGGAAGAATTCGGGCCGGTCATGATCATTTCGGAGCGAATCGGCTCCTCGGGCAACCAGACGCATCTCATCGACTCGGCCGAGGCGCTCGCGAATAAACGCGATGAACTCATCGAAACACTGGGCCCTGATGCGCCGGTGATCGTGAGCACGTTTCTGAGCGGTCCCGCCGTCGGCACGGCGGGGCTGATTTATAACGGCAAGCCCTGGATGTCCCACCCTTCGGTGATGTTCACGGGCATTCCCGGCTGCTCCATGCACCGATTCGATTATGCAGGCAGCGACTATGCGGCGTATCGGCTGGTTTCATTGGAGAGCCGGCGAAAAATCGAGGAATTCACGCTGAAAATCGGAGAATGGATCGCCGAGGCGGGCTACCGGGGAATATACGGCGTCGATTTCATCGTCCATCGAGACGAACCCTACGCTCTCGAACTCAACCCCCGCGTGCTGGGAACCACGCAACTGATGACCGAACTCGAGGAAATCCAGGGCAGCGCACCCACCACCACATTTTGGCATTTGGCCGAATTCCTGAAGCCGGGCGCCGCGCTCGACGCGCATCAGGATTTGCCCGCCGATCTCAGCCGACCGGATTTGTCCGGTTTCCAGCTTTTGATTCGAAACACGAGTCTTTCAAGAGTGCGAATCGGCGACTCGCTGGAACCCGGCATCTACGCCATCCAAAACGGGAGGCCCGAATTCATCCGGCGGGGTTATCGCCTGAGCGACGTTCAAGACCAGGACGAGGTGCTTGTCACTTGCTCTCCCCCGGCGAAAGGCACCATAGTAGAGCCGAGGGGAGCGTTCTGTAAGCTCGAGGGCGTCTCATCCATCTATGAAGGGGGGGAGGAGCAGATATCCCCCGCCGCCCGGGAAATGATAGATATTTTCACGCGCCGTCTTGCTCTTTCTCCCGCTTAGGACAAGGTGACAATTGCAAACCGATCATTTCGCAACTACCGCCCGAGGATTGTTCCTGTCTCCTGAAAGCCCGTATGCGTTTGAGACGGATTTCACGCCCGACCCCGGGCCTGTTCCCTCGAACGGAATCGCGCTGGGTGAAGTCGTCGCCGCGCCCGAGAATGCGCCGATCGACCGCCTGGAAACACTCGGAGTCCTCCAGGGAACGGAAGACGCCTGGAAGACGAGCGAAATAAAATTGCGCGAAAAGATGAACGTGGTCGTTGCGATCGGCGGACGGTATGCGAATCGCAGCGTTTCGGGCCGTGAGCCGGACTCTCCCGCAGAACCGGGC
>WTGD01000376.1 GCA_011523725.1 Nitrospinota bacterium | reverse complement strand
CTTTTGACCTGGGGTTAGCTCCGGGCGCGCCCGGAGCTAACCCCAGGTCAAAAGGTGCAGGCTAAGCGGATGGATGAGGTGCGGGTGATGGGGTACGGCGCGCACCGACACGCCGTGCATGCCTGGTTTGCGGCATTCTATCTCGCCGTGAAAACGGTATGCGCCGTCGCCGAGGTCTTCGGAGAAGACCATGGGAGATACGACCTCGCCGGACAACAGGTTTTCCTCTTTCAAGGGGCCCTCGTAAATTTCGAGACGGACTTCTTCCGGGGCGAGTTTCCCGAGCGAAACCTCCGCCTCGACCCTCATTTTTGCCCCCAGCGGAACGACGCCGTTTTGCACCATCGATATCCGGGTGATCTCCACCCCGGGCCAGGCGAGGCGCACGTGCTCTTTCCAGTCGGAAAGCAACTTGGCGGGAGTCCTCTCATCCGCCATGAGGCGCGCATGGTGCGCCCCGAGGGGCAGGTAGAATTTTTCGGCGTACTCGCGCACCATTCGACTCGTGTTGAAGCAGGGGCAGAGAGTCTGTAGTGAGTTCTTGATCATCTCTATCCAGCCGGACGGAATGTTGTCCGCGCCCCGCTCATAGAAAAGGGGAACCACGACTTGCTCGAGGGTGTTGAACAGGCTCTCACACTCCATCTCGTCCTGGTAGCCGGGGTCGTTGTAGTTTTCAAGACCGCCGATGGCCCACCCCAGGTGGCTCGCATACCCCTCCGCCCACCAGCCGTCCATGATGCTCAGGTTCAAGGCGCCGTTGGCGGCGGCCTTCATGCCGCTGGTGCCGCTTGCTTCCTGGGGGCGGCGGGGGTTGTTGAGCCATAAATCCACCCCTTGCACGAGTTGCCGCCCGACGTGGATGTCGTAATCCTCCACGAATACGAGCTTGTCGCGCACGTTTTCCCTTCGGGCGAAATGGAGGAGTTCGCGGATGAAGCTCTTGCCCTCCATGTCCCTCGGGTGGGCTTTGCCGGAGAACACGAATTGAACGGGGTTTTCCTCGTTCGTGAGGAGCGCGACCAGGCGTTCGGGCCTCTTGAGCAAAAGGGTGGCGCGCTTGTAGGTGGCGAAGCGTCTCGCAAAGCCGATCGTGAGCGCCCTGGGGTTGGGGAGGATGGTGACGTTGGGGCGCGTGACGCTGCCCAGCGGCCGCTTGAGGGCGTGCGCGCGGCAAAATTCGATGAGCCGCTCGCGGTTTTTCTCCCGAACGCCCCAGAGTTCGCTATCAGGTATCGAGGAGACTCGCTCCCAGATTTCCGGTTTGTCCGTCTCGTCCACCCAGGCGCCGCCCAGATGCCTGTCGAACAACTCCTTCATCCCGGGCGATATCCAGGTGGGGAAATGAACGCCGTTCGTGATGGAGTCGATGGGAACGTCCTGCTCGGGGACTTCCGGCCACATGAATTGCCACATTCTTCTCGAAACCTCGCCGTGCAGCTTGCTCACGCCGTTCGCCGCCGAGGAAAGACGAAGCGCCAGGACGGCCATGTTGAAAGGTTCATCCCCCTGTTCGGGGTTCACCCGGCCCAGACCCAGAAAGTCGTCCCATTCCATGGAGAGGGATTCCGCATATTCGCGAAAGTACTTTTCCATCATGTCGGGCGGGAAGATGTCGATGCCCGCCGGGACTGGCGTGTGCGTCGTGAAAATGTTTCCCGCGGAGGTCAACTCCCGGGCCGCGCCGGCGTCGATGCCGAATTTCCCCATCGAAAAACGGATTCTCTCGAGCGCCAGGAAAGCGGAATGCCCCTCGTTCATGTGGCAGACGACCGGGGGGAGGTCCAGCTTGTGGAGCAGTCTCACGCCGCCGATGCCGAGGAGTATCTCCTGGCGAATCCGGGTTTCCATGTCCCCGCCGTAGAGGGCCAGGGTGATTTCGCGCAGCGAGGACGCGTTTCCGGGAACATTGGCGTCCAGGAGGAAGATGGGGCTGCGGCCCACCTGCACGTGCCAGACTTGTGCGGTGAGAAGGCCGTCCGGGTACTCGACCTCCACCGTGATGGGCTCGCCGTTCTCATCGAGTTCGAGATGGAAGGGCGTGTGGTGAAAGTCGTTGTCCGGGTAGCGCTCCTGCTGCCAGCCGTCGGGGCCCAGGTGCTGGCGGAAATATCCCTGGCCGTAGGCGAGACCCACGCCGATGAGAGGGAGGCCCAAGTCGCTCGCGGATTTCATGTGATCGCCTGCCAGGACGCCCAGGCCGCCCGAGTAATTGGGCACGGATTCCGTCAGCCCGAACTCCATGCTGAAATAGGCGATGCGAAGATCCTCGATCTTTTCGCTCTCGGGCAGGTTCTGGTACCAGGATGGCTTGTGGATATATGCGTGAAGTTCTTGAAGCACGCTCTCCATATCGCGGAGGAAATGCGCATCGCGCGCCGCCGCATCGAGCCTCTCCTGCGAGACGGAGCGCAGCATCTGCGCGGGGTTGTAGTGGCAATCCTGCCACAGGGCATCGTCCAGCCTGCTGAAAAGCGCGCGCGCGCGATGGTTCCAGTCAAAGGCGATGTTGTCTGCGATTTCCTCGAGCCCTTTCAATTCCGGAGGAATGCTGGGCACTACCTGAAACGAAATCACGGTCGTCATTTTTTATTCCCGATAAGGATTCTGAGCCGGCCCATTATACCGATTTCAAAAAGACGATATAGCGTATCGGGCCCGAATCATTCGGCGAGTCCATAGCCGCCTTTTTCCCGGAGCGCCACGTTGGGTCCCGGCGGCGAATATAAAACCATATATTTGAACAGCGCGTCACCCGTGCTCGTGATTTGGTGCATCTTGCCCGGAGGCACGAAGACGGCGTCGCCCGCCTCGACGGGAATCTTCTCCCCCTCGATGTCGATCACCCCCGTCCCGCTGATGATGTAGAAGGCGTGTTCCTCGGCATCGTGCTTGTGGGCGGTCGAGGTGAGTCCCGGGTCGAATTCGTTGATGAGCAGGGCGAACTGCCTGGCGCCCACGGTCTCTTCATCCAGCAGAATGCGGAACATGCTCCTGCCGCCCGGCACGGGCAATTCCCCGCTCAGGGCTTCGCTCTCCCGCACGCGCAATGTTTTGCTATCGCTCATAACGGCTCCTTCCTTTTGTAGATTCGTGGCCTGTAATATGAAAAATCCGCATTCGTGAGAACACGCGCCTCATGGCGATTTTCCCTCGAATTGGCGGTACATGTGGTTGAGCGGGCCTCTGCCGTTTCCGATGGCGAGCGCATTCTCGATGGCGCCCTGAATGAAGTCTTTCGCCCGCCTCACCGCCGAGGTGGTGGACTCCCCCAGCGCCAGACCTGCCGCGATGGCGGAAGAGAGCGTGCATCCCGTGCCGTGGGTATGCGGGGTGTCGATGCGCCTGCCTTCCAAGGCAAATTCATGTTTTCCGTCGAAAAAAATGTCCACCGCCCCGTCGGTGATGTGGCCTCCTTTGAGCAGAACGCATTTCGCCCCCCGCTCGTGGAGGGCCCGTGCGGCGTCCTTCATCTGCGCGAGGTTTTCGATTTCTCCGGTTTCCAGGATGTCGCGCGCTTCTTCCGTGTTGGGGGTAATGACCTCGGCGAGCGGGAAGAGGCGCTCGACGAGCGCGTCTCGCGCGTCGGGCGCGAGCAGGCGGTCCCCGCTTTTGGCGACCATCACAGGGTCGAGCACGACGCGCGCCAGCGCATGTGTTTTCAGCTTTTCGGCCACGACCTCGATGACGTCGACCGTGGCGAGCATGCCGATTTTCGCGCCCGCTACGTCCAGGTCCGTGCACACGGAGTCGAATTGCGCCGCGATGAAGTCGGGCGGCGCGCCGTGCACCCCCTGCACGCCCACGGTGTTCTGCGCCGTCAGCGCGGTGATGACCGAGGCGCCATAGACGCCGAATGCGCTGAAAGTCTTGAGATCGGCCTGTATCCCTGCGCCGCCGCCCGAATCCGAACCCGCTATCGTCAGGGCGATGGGGGGAGGGTTCCCGGGTTTCGCCATGTCTCTCTCCTTTCGCGTCGCATCATAAGGCGATGCGACATGAAAATGTAGCACACCAAGAATATATTGGGAGTATGTCGGGAATATGTCGAAGAGAAGAAAAAACGGGAAATCTCTTTAAGGTGGAATTCTTGACAATTTTGTTTGGGAATTATAGTCTCACCCCCGGCTGGGTCCATGGCAATCGATTTGGAAAGGCACTCTTATGGCATTGGGCACCCGGGGCCGCCCGCCCCAGATTCTGAGGGCGCTTCCCTCGCTCATCGATCGCATCGGGAGCACGAGCCTCGTCAGGCTGCAGCGTCTTCCCGATGCGTCCGGCGCGCGCGTGTTCGCCAAGCTCGAGCAGTACAACCCCGGCGGAAGCGTGAAGGACCGCATCGCGCTCAGCATGGTGCTCGACGGCGAGCGGCGCGGGCTCTTAAAGCCCGGTGGAACGATTATCGAACCCACGAGCGGCAACACGGGCATCGGCCTCGCGCTCATCGGCGCCATTCGCGGCTACAGGACGATCATCGTGCTCAGCAAGAGCATGAGCCACGAGCGCAACTCCCTGCTCACGGGTTACGGGGCCGAGGTGGTCTTCAGTTCGAGTGAGGGCGGCATGTACGGCTCTCTCGTGATGGCGGAAGCCATACTGGAGGAGAACCCGGACTACTTCATGCCCCAGCAGTTCAACAACCCGGCCAACCCGGAGATCCACCGTCGAACCACGGCGCGCGAGATTCTGCGCGACATGGGCGCGGAGCCGGTGGACGCCTTCGTGGCGGG
>WTGD01000206.1 GCA_011523725.1 Nitrospinota bacterium | reverse complement strand
TCGCCGGGGCTGTAACCTTCGTTCGCGCTCTCCTCCACCGTGCCCGAGAAATCGATGCCGCCGACGTGGGGATAATTCCGCACCAGCCGCCCGATACCGCCCAGTATCATCCCGTCCTTGTAGTTGAGCGTGGAATAATCGATCGCAACCGATACGTCGCCATCCGGCAGGCTCGCCTCGTCAAGCTCCTGAATCGATGAACTGACCTTCCCGTCCGCTTCTTCTAAAACCAGAGCACGAAACATATCGCATCATCTCCATAAGTTAGCTTTGTTCGATTGCCTCTTTGAACTGGCCGAGCGTCGCCTCGGCGAACGCCCACATATTCGCTTCCCTGTCCGCGCTGCCCGTCTCCAGCGTCATCACCTTATCCACCGGGCCGGAAACCGCCATGCACGAATGCCCGGGCGCATCCCCGTATCTGTTCCCCGAAGGGCCCGCCGCCCCCGTTTCGGAGAGGCCCCAGGTCGATCCCAGCCTGTCTTTTATCGCCGCGGCCAGCTTCGCCGCGTAGGGCTCCGTGCTCGGCCGCATTCCCTCGAAGGCGTCCTCGGGCAAGCCGAGCAGGATGCTTCTCGAATCGTAGGTATAGAGCACGCCGCCGCCCATGTAGTAGGCCGAAGCCCCCGGAACGGCGAGCAGAGCGGACGATACCAGACCGCCTGCGGAGGTTTCCGCAACGGCGACCGTTTGTCCCCTGTCCTTCAGCAATTGCCCGATTTCACCGGCCATTCGCGTGAGCACATCCATGAGGTTCTCCAGATGAGATAATTTTGAACTCTGAAGTTCGAACAATGGCACATTCCGGCCCGAAAATCACCTCGCCGACGTTTTGGACGCAGAAAGCGCCAGGGCGGAGGGACTTGTTTCCCACTCGTGATATACTGCGCAAAACACACGGTTTGACCTGGATTCGTCCGATTTCGCGGAGGAAACGTCATATGCCCGATGGGCGGGATGGAATCGAAAAACGCCACCACAGCTCCCACTGGGGGGCGTTCCGGGCGCACGTGCGCGATGGCCGCATGGTGGGTTTCGAGCCTTTCGCCAAGGACCCGGCGCCCTCCCCCATTCTGGAGTCCATTCAGGACGCTATATACGACGAAACCCGCATCTCCGGGCCCATGATCCGCGCGGGCTGGCTCGAGGGCGGCCCCGGTAAACGCACCGAAGGACGCGGCGGCGAGCCCTTCGTGCCCGTCTCCTGGGAGACGGCTCTCGGCCTGGTCGCCGACGAGATAGAGCGCATCAAGACCGAACACGGCAACGAGTCCATCTTCGCGGGTTCCTACGGCTGGGCGAGCGCGGGCCGCTTCCACCACGCCAATACGCTTCTCAAGAGATTCTTCAACTGCTACGGCGGCTTTACGGATCAGGTGACCACCTACAGCATCGCCGCCGGATACGTCATCCTCCCCCACGTTCTGGGGGACTACGTCGCCTGCTCGGGCCACATCACGACGTGGGACAGCATCGCGCAAGACTCAGGACTGTTCGTCATGTTCGGCGGCGTCCCGGTCAAGAACGCGCAGGTGGCCGCCGGCGGTGCGGGAGAACACTCCCTGGAACTATGGCTCGAACGGGCGAAGGCGAACGGCGTGGAGTTCGTGAACGTAAGCCCCCTGAAAGACGATGCGCCCGATTTCCTGGACGCGCAGTGGCTCGCCGTGCGCCCCAACACGGACGTGGCGCTCATGCTCGGCCTCGCCCATACGCTTCGGGAGGAGAGCCTGCACGATAAGGAGTTCCTCGCGCGCTACTGCGTGGGTTTCGAGAGGTTCGAAGCCTACCTGACGGGCGAAACCGACGGCCGGCCCAAGAGTGCGGACTGGGCGGCCCCCATCACGGGAATCGGGGCGGACGTCATTCGAACCCTCGCCCGGCGCATGGCGGGCGCGCGAACCATGCTCAACACGAACTGGTCGCTCCAGCGCGGAGACCATGGTGAGCAGACGTTCTGGATGACGGTCACGCTCGCCGCCATGCTCGGGCAAATCGGCCTGCCGGGCGGCGGATTCGGCTTCGGTTACGGGAGCATGGGTGGGCGCGGAGAACCGCGCGAGAACATCCCTTCCGTCAGAATGAGTTTCGGGAAAAACCCGACCGGCAGCTTCATCCCCGTCGCCCGCATCTCGGACATGATGCTCCAGCCGGGCGGGGAATACGACTTCAACGGCGAGCGCCGCACCTACCCGGACATCCGCATGGTCTACTGGTGCGGCGGTAATCCCTTCCACCACCATCAGGATTTGAACCGGCTGATAAAGGCGTGGCGGCGTCCGGAAACCATCGTCGTCCACGACCCCTGGTGGACCTCCACCGCGCGCCATGCGGACATCGTGCTGCCCGCCACCACGACGCTCGAGCGCAACGACATCGGTTCGAGTTCGAGAGACCGCTTCATCCTCGCCATGCACAAGGTGATCGAGCCGGTGGGCGACGCCCGGCACGATTTCGACATTTTCGCCGACCTGGCCGAACGCTTAGGTTTCAAGAGCGCCTTCACCGAGGACCGCGGCGAGACGGAATGGCTGAAACACATTTACGAGGAGGCGCGCCAAAAGGCCGCCGCTCAGGGCGTGGTTCTCGACACCTTCGAGCATTTCTGGGAGACGGGCCACACCGAAGTCGCCCCGCCGGAGACGCCGCACGTCTACCTGGCCGATTACAGGGAAGACCCCGAGAAAAACCCGCTCAAGACACCCTCGGGAAAAATCGAGATATATTCCCAACGCATCGAGAGCTTCGGTTACGCCGATTGCCCGCCCCACCCCGCCTGGCTCGAACCCGTGGAGTGGCTGGGGAGCGAGGTGGCGGAGAAATTCCCGCTGCACCTGATCTCGAACCAGCCGCGCACGAGGCTCCACGGCCAGATGGACAGCGGCTCCACCAGCGTCAAGAGCAAGATTCAAGGCAGGGAGCCGGTGTGGATTCACCCAGATGACGCCGCAGCGCGGGGGATTCGAGACGGAGACGTCGTTCGAATCTTCAATGAGCGCGGTGCGATTCTCGCGGGCGCCGTGCTCTCCCAGGGACTGCTGCCCGGCGTCATCCAGCTCTCCACGGGCGCGTGGTACGATCCGCAGGAACCGGGGAGAATCGGCGCGCTCGACAAGCACGGAAACCCCAACGTACTGACGCCCGACAAGGGAACCTCCAGCCTCGGCCAGGGCCCGAGCGCGCACAGCGCGCTGGTGGAGATGGAGCGCTACGAGGCGGAGCTTCCCGAGATCACGGCGTTTCAACCCCCATCCTTCATAGAGGCGTAAATGTCCAGAAAATTCTTTTCAGACCATGCGAAGTGGCCCCGTTGCGTTTCGGGAGGGCCTTTCCTGTTCTTCAGCGGGCGGATGGGAATGCACCCGGGTACGGGGAACATCTGCACCAGGTACGCCGAAATCGGGGAGAAAGGACCCGCGCGGACGAAGAACTATCCCTGGGTCGACAGGATAGAAGCGCCCATCGGGGCGCAGGCCATCGCCACCTACGAGGGCGTGGGGGAAACACTCCAGGCGAAAGGCGGGGGTCTGGAAAACCTGCTCAGGTTCCATCTCTATCAGCTCGACAAGCGCTTTTTCCCGGTGTTCGACAGCATCAGGCGCCACTATGAACCGAAAGACCCGACGCCGAGCACCGCCGTGGGCATGGGCGCGTTCGACCCGGAGCGTACCGTGCGCTTCAACATCGACGCCATCGCCCTGAACCCCGATGCCGCGAAAACGCTGGGAAAAAGAATGGCGCACCAAGGCTCCAAGGCGCACTCGGCCGCCGCGCATTTCTCCCACGTCGTGGGCGCGGGGCCGTACCTGTTCGTCGCCGGGCAGATTCCGACGGATACCTCGAAACCCGGCTCCCCGCTCATCCGCAACTACCCCGACATCCCCAAAAGGGGTAGGTTCCTCTCCGTCGGCCAGAGCCACGAGGACAGCAGGAACGGCCCCATCGCCGCGCAGACGTGGTTCGTCTACGACCTCATCCGCAAACATCTGGAGGGTTCGGGCTCGTCTCTCGAAAACATCCTGAACCTGACCGTCTATCTCGGGGACATGCGTGATTTCCCGACCTTCCACCGGGTTCACGAGCGGTTCTTCCCGAAAGACCCGCCCGCCCTCACGGTCATGCAGGTGGCGGAAGTCGGCCACAAGGGGGAGAAAATCGAGATCGAACCCACGGCGCTGATGGATAAAAGCAAGATCAAGCGCGAGGTGATCAGGTGCGAGGATGGAGCAGGCGCCCAGATGAGCCTGGGGGTCGCGGCGGGCGGCGTGTTGTTCTTATCGAACCTCGTCGGCCTGAACGGGGACGGGGAGCCGATCAGCAAAAGGAGCGAACTTAGAGGCGCACTGCCGGAGACTGTCGAAAGCGTCTTCGCCGGCGACGAGAAATGTGGTCTTGCAGGGACTGGCGGTTCTGGATCAGATGGAAGGCGCGATGAAGGCCGCAGACGCCGACATGAGCCGGGTGACGCACCTGACGCTGTTCCTTCAGAACATCGCTCACCTGTCGGCGCTCGAACCCTTGTTCAGGAAATACTTCCCGAAGCGAAGGCCAGCCTTCACCGCCATTCAGATACCAGAAGTCTCGCCCGTCGCGGGCACGGAAGTCTCGATGACGGCCATCGGGTGGATCGGCGACGGCGAGCCGGAAGTCGTCACGTAAGGCTAGTCCGTATCGCAGACTCTGTGGCCGGCGAGGTCTTCGATGAGCGTGGCGAAGCCGCTGTGGTCCAGCTCCCCGCGGTCCGCCGCCAGCAGCGC
>WTGD01000175.1 GCA_011523725.1 Nitrospinota bacterium | reverse complement strand
CTCGTCGAGTTCCGCGTAAAGCCTGTCGAGGCGCTTGGAGCGCCAGAACGCATCCCCGAACATCGCCCAGCGCCGCCGACCGCCCCGCAGCTCCCAGAACTTCCAGATGATGATGCCCCATGAAGCGAGCGAGAAAAACACGAGGACCAGCAGAACGAAAAACACCATTCCGCCCGATTGGGTGGCGAGGGTGATGATGTCCATTTCTTCCTGAAGCGGTGCGAGCGGCGCGGAATCTCCCGCCGGCAAGGCGGCCGCAGCCAAAAACGGAAGCAAGGCGATTCTCCTCCTGGGCGGAGTCCGCAGTATCCCCCCTTTCACCGGTACTCGTCAATCCAAACGGGTCGACGCAAATCGTTGACATCTCCTCGAAAGGCTGGTGATAATGAGCCTCCGCCCACCCCTGGAGACGTAGCCTGAGTGGATATTCACGAGGCCAAGACCGCCATATCGAAGCTGATAGACGATGAGGCGGAGGCGCTGTGGGCGCTCTCTCTCGCGATTCACGCCGACCCGGAGTTGAGCCTCAAGGAACATCGCGCGGCCGAGCGCCTGTGCGCATATTTGGAGAATAACGGATTCACCCTCACCCGGGGCGTGGCGAACTTGCCCACCGCGTTTCGCGCGGACAGGCCCGCCGAAGGCGGGGAAAAACCGTCCGTATCGTTTCTCTCGGAATACGACGCGCTGCCCGGCCTCGGGCACGCATGCGCCCACAACGTCATCGGGGTCGCCGGCGCGGCCGCCGGCGTTGCGCTCAAAGAAGCGCTCGGCCCCGAATACGGAGGCGTCACCGTTTTCGGCACGCCCGGAGAAGAGGGGGGCGGCGGCAAGGTGCTGATGGCGCAAACCGGCATGTTCCGGGAGGTGGGCGCCGCCATGATGATGCACCCATCGGACGAGACCAGGGCCGAGATCAATCTTCTCGCGCTTTCGGAGCTTCGCTTTCACTTCAGGGGCCGCGCCGCCCACGCCTCAGCAGCCCCCGAGAAAGGCATCAACGCGCTCGACGCCCTCATCGCCACCTTCAATGCCGTCTCCCTGCTTCGCCAGCAACTCCCTCGGGGAGCGCGCGTGCACGGCGTCATCACCGAAGGCGGGGAGGCGCCCAACATCATCCCTGATAAGGCCTCCGCGTGGTTTTTCGTGAGGAGCGAAACGGTGGAGGGGCTCGATGCGCTTGTGCCGCGGGTCATCGCCTGCGCGGAAGGGGCGGCCCTGGCGACGGGGACGGAACTCGAGACGGAGAAAAACCCCATCACCTACGCCCCCATGCGGGTCAATTCTCCCCTGGCGTCGTTGTTCCTGAAAAACCTGAACCGGCTCGGTGTTCATGAACCCGACGCCCCGCCGCCCCGGCGGATGGGATCCTCCGACGTGGGAAACGTGAGCCAGCAAACGCCCACCATTCATCCGCAAATCCAGATGGTTCCGTCCGGCGTCTCCGCGCATACGCCTGAGTTCGCCGAAGCATCGGCGGGAGCGGAGGGCAGGCGCGTCCTGCTCACCGGCGCCAAGGCGCTGGCGATGACGGGCGCCGATTTTCTTCTCAATGAAGAAGCGCGCAAGGCCGTTCAAGCCGAATTCGAGAACCGGGAGGCATAAAAATCATCAAACGGAAAACAGACTTGAAACTGCGAGCCCGCGTCATCGCCGCCACCGGCATCCTTCTGCTCTCGACGAACGCATGGCCCGCACCGAAAGCGCCGCCACAGCCCCCGAGCAGACCGGGCGCCGCGCGCCCTGCCCTGCCTGTAAGGATCGAAACCCTCCTCGCGAAGGAGCGATACGAGGAACTCATCGGGCTGCTGCGCCGGGGAAAAACGGATATGGGCGGCAGGCGTTCTTTCTTGCTGGGACACGCCCACCTAAGGCTCGAGCAGTACCGTCCGGCGGTCAAGGCGTTCCAAAAAGCGCTCGAGCAGATTCCCGCGCTCGAGAACTACTCGCTCCTGTTTCTGGCGCGCGCCGCGCTCGGAGCGAAAGACAACGCCATCGCCCGGCGCGCCCTCGAAAGACTCGTCAATAAAGGAAAGAAAACGCCCGAGCCTCCCTTCGTCTACGAGGAGTTGATACGCATACACCGGGAGGAGAAGCGGCCCCTGAGCGCGGCGAAGATCGCCAGGCGCTACCTCCTCCTGTTCCCGAAAAGCTACGAGGCGCCCGATTTTCTGCTCCGGCGCGCCGAGGCGCTTCGCGCCGCAAGGCGGAACAAGCAGGCCGCGCTCGCATTCCGGGAGTTGTGGCGACGGCATCCGGAGCATCCCTACGCGCGAAGGGCTCTGAGACGCTCGCTGAGAATCGGCGCCGCCCTCTCTCCGCCGCTCAAGAAACCGGGACCTGGAGACCACTACGAACGCGCCCGGCTCCTCAGAAAACGCTACCACTTCGAAAAGGCGTTGAGAGGGTTTCGGGACCTGAAACGCCTGTTCCCGAAATTCTACTCCCACGCCCACTACCACAAGGGCATCGTCTTCAACGAAGCGCTTGCGCTCTTCTCCCTGCGCCAAACGAAACAGGCCGACCCCGCGCTCAGGCACGCCATCAGACATTACACCGCAGGCAGCGCCCAGCGCGCGGAGGCGCGTTACTTCCTGGCCAGAAACCACCTGCGAAAAGGAAACCAGCCCGCCTTCGAGAAACAGGCGCATCGCCTGCTCAAGGAGACGCAGAAGGGAAAATGGGCGGCGAAGACGCGCTATCTCCTGGCCCGCGTATATGAGGACGACCGCAATTTCAAAAAGTCCGCGCGCTATTACAAGAAGGTGATCGCCAAACACCCGCGCTCGCCCCTCGCGCCCAAGGCGCTGTTCCAGCTCGCCTGGCTTCGCTTCCAGTCCCAAGACTACGGGGGGGCGCGCAAAGCATTCTCCCGGATGAAGGCCAAATATCCCGACCACTGGCTGGTCTCCTCCGCCCTCTATTGGGCCGCCGCCTCGGCGGAAAGAACGGGGGAGCGAAAGAGCGCCCTCGCCCTCTACCGCGACTGCGCCCGGGGACACCGCCACCGCTACTACGGGCAACTCGCCCTGCGGGCCATCGGCCGTCTCGCGCGAGCGGGAGATTCCGGCGCGCCGGCGCCTCCCCCGCCGGGAAAAGCCGGCTACCGGAAATGGATGCGGCCACCGCCCAAAAGCGCTCCGGTTCGGGAGGCGGCCGCGCTGCTCTCCTCCATGGGTTTTCATGAACTCGCCGCCAAGGAATACCGCCGCCTCGGCGCATCGCCGTATTCGCGCTACCACGCGGCGCGCGCCTTCACGGCGGCGGGCCAGAGCCACCGCGCGATTTACCTCATTAACGAATCTTTCTGGGACGCGGTGCGCGCGGGTGGGAGCGACCTGCCGAAGGAGTTCTGGGAAATCGTCTACCCCCTCGCCATCAAACACAAAGAGCCCGGAGGTGCGGACCCTTATCTGGTGAACGCCGTCATCCGGGCGGAGAGCGCTTTCGACATCCGCGCGTTCTCCCCCGCCGGCGCGATGGGGCTGATGCAGCTCATGCCGTCGACCGGGCGCAGGCTCGCGAGGAAGCACAAAATCCGCATCAAGTCCGTGCGCGACCTGTTCGACCCGAAGATCAACACCCGCCTGGGCGCGAGGCATCTGGGCGCGCTCATCCGCGAGTTCGACGGCGCGCTCGTCCCCGCGATAGCGAGCTACAACGCGGGCCGCAGACCCGTCAAAAGATGGTGGGAGGCCGGACGCAACAAACCGATAGAAATCTTCATCGAGGAGATCCCCTACCAGGAAACGAAAAACTACGTGAAAAGGGTTCTGGGCTACTACCACGAATACAAGAGAATCTACGGGGAGGCGAAACGCTCGAAACGGGGGGGAACGCCCCCCTCATGAACGACTCGCGCTCTCTCATGGCCATCGGTCTCATGTCGGGAACCTCCGCCGATGGCGTGGACGCCGCCCTGGTGCGGATTCTCCCGGGCGCGCGGGCGCAAGTCGAAACCCTGGGCTTTCACGCCGCTCCCTACCCGAGGGACTTGAGAGAACGGCTCCTGCGCGCCGGGGGCGAAGCGGGCGCCCTGACGGACGAGATATGCTCCCTGCACCGGGAGGTGGGCGAAGCCTTCGCCTCGGCCGCTTTTGAGGTGGCGTCGCGCTCCGGCGCCCGGCTTGAAGAAATCGACTTCATCGGCAGCCACGGCCAGACGGTGCGCCATCTGCCGGAAGGGGCGGAGGGAGCGCGCGGGCCGCTGCTCCCCTCTACCCTTCAGATAGGCGACCCCGCCTTCATCGCCCAGCGCACGGGAATCACCTGCGTCAGCGATTTCAGAGCACGCGACGTGGCCGCAGGCGGCGCGGGCGCTCCCCTGACCCCCTGGGCGCACCGGATTCTCTTCGGCCGCGAATCCGCCGCCTCCGCCTTCTTGAACCTGGGCGGCATCTCGAACATCACCTATCTCCCTCCCGGGGGAGCAGAGGGCGTTTTCGGCTTCGATTGCGGACCCGCGAACATGACGCTCGACGCTCTCGCGCGGCGGATCACGAACGGGGAGAAAAACCACGACGCGGGCGGCGGCCTGGCGGCGGCAGGCCGCGTATGCCCCGAAACCCTGGCCGAACTCCGCCGGCACCCCTACCTCAAGCGAAAGCCGCCCAAAAGCACGGGCAGGGAGACGTTCGGCGAGGCGTTCGTCGATGAAACCTTAGAAGGCATCGTTTCGCGCGGAGGAGATCTCAAAGACGCCATCGCCACGCTCACCGCCTTTTCCGCTTCGTGCGTTGCGGATGCGATCCGCACGAAGCGGAAAAG
>WTGD01000077.1 GCA_011523725.1 Nitrospinota bacterium | reverse complement strand
GACTTTCTTCTACACCAGTCTCGGCGCCGACCTGCGCCGGCAACGGCCTGAACTCGTGGGCGAGATCGAGGCGCGCACGCCGCTCGGCCGCCTCGGCGAGCCCGAAGAAATCGCCGGCGGCATCCTCTACCTCGCGAGCCCCGCCTCCTCGATGGTGACCGGCCACACGCTGGCGATCGACGGCGGCTGGCTCTCGGCCTAGCATCCCGGTTCAGGAGTTTTCATTCCACGTTCTCCCGGACGCCGGGCGTCGCCGGCGGAAGCGTCCGGTGGCGGCCGGGACGTCGTCGGCCGGCCTGGTCCGGTGAAGCGGCCGGGGAGCGCGGTGACGGCTTTTGGTGCAGCGCTCGCCGGCGGCCTCGGGGCCGGGGCTGATCGTGAATTTGCCCGCATTTGCGAGACCCGCACATGAGGGGGATTCCGGTATGATGGCGGAGCCGATCGCTTCGTTCGAAGAAAAACGAATTTCCGAAAAATTCGATAAATACCGATAAATTGACAGGGTTTTTCGATAAATTGATGGAAATTTTCGAGGGGAAATGCGCGCAAATACGGGCAACTGCGGGGGGTGGAATGCGCGCAAATGCGGGCAGATGCGCGCGCGAAAACCGCCTCCGACGGCCGGATTCCGCCGTCGCCGGAGCACACGCAGGGGAATTCTGCCATAGTCCTTGAGTCCCGCGATGACCGGAAATGCGGGGAGTCGCGGGGGCGGGATTTCCCCCGGATTCGCGAGTCCCGCGGGGACTCGGAATCGGCGGAAATTCGATTGATTCACGAGGTGGTTCTCAAGAGAAAAGAGGCGGAACGGTAGGCGGAGCAATGATGAAAATATACTTGAGATGTTGTTCGCAATTTATTGATATATAAATGTTTACCTATCTTTCTTTCGCGCGCCAGCAGCGCGGGTCGTGCGGTTCGGGTATCCGGCCCACGCTCTCGAGGTAGGCTTCGGCGATCTTGGGCCCCATGAAGACGAATTCTTCACGGAATATCTTTTGCAATGTGGGCAGGTCGTCCGGAAGCGTAGCGAGATAACGGTTGAACGAGCCGTGTTTCTTCCGGATGGCGAGGAATCTCCTGGCGTTCTCGATGGTAGCCTCGATCTTCTTGCGGTTGCGCACGACGCCCGGGTTTCCGAGGATGCGCTCGATGTCCTTCTCGGTGAAACGGGCGACTTTCTCGGGCGAGAAGCCCTTGAATTCTTTACGGAACGCCTCGCGCTTGTGCAGAATCGTGCGCCATGAGAGGCCCGCCTGAAAGATTTCGAGCGTGAGTTGCTCGAAGTGTTTCCGGGTCGTTCGGACGGGAAACCCCCATTCCTCATCGTGATATTTCTCCATCACCGGGTCGCCTTCGGCCCAAGTGCATCGCGCAGGATTGGGGATGTCTTTTCGCGTTCTGGGGGACATACGCTCTCTCGGCAGGCGGGGTTCGGGACTACAGGGGCCACTCCTCCATCTTCCAGCTCATATCCCAGAAGAGGTATTCATATCGCGTGCCCATCAGGAAATGCGCGCGCATGCGCTCGCGCTCGGCGGAACCCGCCGTCGATGCGGCCTCATCGAACATCTCGCGCAGCCAGCGGGCCAGTTGCGCGAATTCATCGGACGCGTAGGTCTCAATCCACTCGGCGTGGAGCGGCGCGTTTTCGGGAATCCCTCTGGCGGCGAGCATCTCGCCGATGATGGCGTAGTCCCACTGGCAGGGGAGCATGGCGGCGGCAACCTCCCCGAACGTGCCCGCATAGGCCGCTTCGAGCAGGAAATCGGTGTATCCCTTGCAGGTGGGCGCAGGCTTCGTCGCCTCTATCTCATCGGCCGAGATGCCGAATTTCGCCGCAAAGCCCCGGTGGAGTTCCATCTCGGTATTCAGCGTGGCGTTCAAAAGATCCGCAAAACGTCCCATCTCCGCCAGTTCGGGGGCCTTCACGACGGCCAGGGCGATGACGCGGCTGTATTCCTTCAAAAAAATGTAGTCCTGGCACATGTAGAAGCGAAACTGCTCCAGCGGCAGGGTGCCGTCCCCGATGCCGCGCACGAAGGGGTGCGCATGAATTTTTTCCCAGAGCGGCTCCGCTTCTGCACGGAGCGACTCGCTCATTTTCGTTTCCGGGTTCAACGTGGCCTCACAGGTTGTCGAGAATTTTCTTGGAGCGGCCCTTCTCCAGGGTTTCGCCAAAAGAATCGCCCAGGTCGACGCCGAGTTGCTGGGCGCGTTTCTGGGCCCAGAGCCCGATGTTGCGATCGTCTTTGTAGAAAGACCCGTCCTGCGGCTTCGATGGGTCGAATGATTCCAGCCGCTGGGCTTCGGTCTGATGCGATGAGAAGCGCGACATGATTTTTCTCAGCCTCTTGTTCCCGCAGGCGCGGCAGGTGAGTTTCCTCCTGTCCGATGGCTTCATCACCAGGTGGCCGGAGATGAAGCCGCACTCCCTGCACTCGTATTCATAGATCGGCATCGGGTGAATCCCTCGTCTCCATATCGGCGCCCAGCGACGCCATGCGCTCGCAAAAATCAGGGAATGTTACCGCCATCGCCTCCGCTGTGTCGACCGATACTCCCTCCGGCGCAGCGAGCCCGGCAACGGCTGCGGACATGACGATGCGGTGATCGCCGAAACCATGAGCGGCCCCGCCTCTGAGCCCGCCGCCCTGGATGATGATGCCGTCCGCCAGTTCCCTCGCTTCGCCGCCCAGCGTTTCGATGACTTCTCGCATGGCGGAGATTCTGTCCGTCTCCTTGATGCGGGCCTGGGGCGTGTTGACGAGCCTGGTTTCCCCGTCTGCGAACGCGCCGAGCACGGCCATGACGGGCAGCAGGTCGGGCGTGGCGTTCAGGTCGAATTCCCCGCCGCGCAGCGCCTTCCCGCGGATTCGGATGCCGGCTTCTGATACGAGAACATCCGCCCCCATTTCCTCGACGAAACGGAGAACCTCCTTGTCGCCTTGCGAGTCTTTGAGGTCCAGGCCTTCGAGCGTCACGTCGCCGCCCGGAAGCGCGCCGGCAGCCACCAAAAAGGCTGCAGAACTCCAATCCGCGGGAACGCTAACCTTGAATCCCGAAAGCGCCTGACCGCCCGGAACGGTGAAGCTGCGGTATTCATCGCGCTCATATTCCAGACCCAGGCGATCCAGCCACCATAGCGTCATCTCGACGTAGGGGCGTTCGTTCAGGTCTATCGGCTCAATGGTGGTCGTCTCCTGGCCGAAGGGCGCGTTCAGGAGCAAAGAGGATGTGAACTGGCTGGTCGTGCCGTCGACTTTCGTCCTGCCGCCGCGCCACGGGCCGCCCACCGTAACGGGCAGATACCCGCCGCCTGTCGATTGTGCCCTTGCGCCCAGGTTCGACAGCGCATCGAGCAGCGGACCCATCGGGCGTTTTCTGGTTTGCGAATCTCCGTCGAAGCGCGCCTCGCAATCTTGCATGAGGGCGGCGGTACCGAGTGCCATCCGGCAGGTGGTTCCCGAATTGCCTACGTCCAAGACCCCATGCGGCGCTTCGGGCCGGGCGCCGAAGCCCTCCACCGACCAGACCTCTTCTTCCTTGTGGATCTCCGCGCCGAAGCTCCCGTAAACGCTCGCCGCCGAGAGGCCGTCCGCAGAATCGAGCGGGTTCAGAATCACGCTCCTCCCCGACGCGAGGGATGCGAACGCGACGGCGCGGATAGAGTGGGATTTCGAGCCGGGAACGCCGCTGGTTCCCTTGGCGATGGATGGTTTGATCGACAATATCATGATGATGAGCGTGTCTGGCGGCGGTTTTTAGCGATCATCGCTCAGGTAGCGGCCCAGCATGTCGCGGGAGTGTTCATCCTCATGGCAATCCACGCAGAGATTCTCCCAGTTGCTTCCGTCGGGCGGATTGTTCTTGTGGTCGCCGTCGCGGTGGTGGACCGTCAGGATGTGGAGGTTGTTCTCATCGAAATCCCGGCCGCATTTCGCGCAGAACCAGCCGTGAATATCGAGCGACTTGCGCCTGTAATCCTGCGCACTCTTACCTATGCTCGCCGAGGCCTTGAGGCGCGCGGCGATTTCTTTTGCGCTTTCGCCGGCGGGGGCGGGCGTCCGGGGTGCGCTCCTGCGTCCGGGGCGGCGTCTGTTTGCGCTGAATCTCGTTCTGGCCATCGAATCAACCTCCCATACTGGAGAGTCATCCTAGCAAATCGCGCTATAATGAGGAAGATCGTGTGGTATTTCCGATATTCTGGTAGATGGGGAGCGCGAGTGAGGGAATGCTTGCGCCGAGGAGAACCTGAATGCGAAGCTCCCGGAGACGCTGGTGGCGATGGCTGATCCTGCTCGTCTTGCTGTCCCCCTTGCTCGGGGTCGGCAGTCTGTACGGGATTCGCGCCGTGGAGTCCTACGATCCGTTTTGCACGGTCTGCCACCTCCAGGATCACCAGGATTATCTCGACGACGGCGCGCGCGCGAAGAACATGGTCAGGACGCTGGGCGGGTGGCACAAGAGCGCAGGCGGGGTGAAGTGCATCTCCTGTCACGGGGAGGAGGGCATTACGGGGATGATCCGCACGACGATTCTCGCGAACAAGGATTTGTATAAATTCATCATCGGTGATTACGAGCAGCCCTCGCGCGTATTCCACCCTATTCTCGACAAGGACTGCGTGAAGTGCCACGACGAGGAGCGCCTCCTGGAACTGGCCGACGACGCGTTTCACGCCATCTCGGATCACGCGGAGCTCAAGGCGGACTGTGTCCAGTGCCATAACGGCCACCGCCTGGGCGGCGAGAGAGCGAAAGGGTTCATGGTAGCGTCCACGGCGCAGCCGCGCTGTGACGCCTGCCA
>WTGD01000456.1 GCA_011523725.1 Nitrospinota bacterium | reverse complement strand
TGCGACGGCCGGCGACGAGCGGCGGGGGAGGGTTCGCCGTCATGCGGATATCGGGGTTGCCGGGACCGGAAAAGGGGCGTCATGGCGGCCGTTGAACTCATCGACGTGACGAAGCGGTTCGGCCGGGTCACCGTCATCACCGATCTGAACCTGCGGATCGACGAAGGCGAATTCGTGGTGCTGGTCGGCCCCTCGGGCTGCGGCAAGTCCACGACGCTCCGCATGATCGCCGGCCTCGAGGAGGTCTCGGCGGGCCGGATCATGATCGCCGGGAACGACGTCACCCACGCGGCGCCCAAGGCCCGCGACATCACCATGGTGTTCCAGTCCTACGCCCTCTATCCGCACATGGACGTGGCGGGCAACATGTCGTTCTCGCTGCGCCTCGCCAAGTTCCCCAAGGCGGAGATCGCTGCGCGGGTGGCGCGCGCCGCGGAAATGCTCGGCCTCTCCGAACTGCTGCACCGCCAGCCTCGTGAGCTTTCGGGCGGCCAGCGCCAGCGCGTCGCCATGGGCCGGGCCATCGTGCGCGACGCCTACTGCTTCCTGTTCGACGAGCCCCTCTCGAACCTCGACGCCAAACTCCGCGCCCAGATGCGCACCGAACTCGCGCTGCTCCACAAGCAACTCGACCGCACCATGATCTACGTGACCCACGACCAGATCGAGGCCATGACCATGGCCGACCGCATCGTGATCATGGACGAGGGGGTCATCCAGCAGATCGGCACGCCGCCCGAGGTCTACAACCACCCGGTCAACCGGTTCGTCGCCGGCTTCATCGGCTCGCCGGCCATGAACATGCTCGACGGAGAGATCAGGCGGGAGGGTTCGGAATACGTGGTCGTCGGAGACGGCTTCGAGCTGCCGGTTCCCAGGGCCTACCACGAGAGGCTGGAAGAAGGTGGCGAATCCCGGCAAGTCGTCGCGGGCCTGCGTCCCGAGCATTTCTCCTCGACGGGCGCACGGGATTCGGGCGGCGCCACGGCCCCCGTGCAGCTCACGGTCGACGTCGCCGAGTATGTCGGCGCCAACCAGTTTCTCGCCGCGCGCATCGGCGAGCAGCGGATTTCCGTCTCCGTGGAAGCCGGCCCGGAGGGCGGGCGGATGGAGTCGGGCACGTATTATTTCGAAACGGAGAGGCTCTACCTGTTCGAGAAGGAGACCGGTCTCGCGCTCAAGCCCGCCGCCCGGGCCGGGACGCTTTTGTAGGGGGGATGCGCAGTTCGTAGGGACAGGCCCCCGTGCCTGTCCTGACGAAGGACAAACGCGGAGGGCAGGACAGGCACGGAGGCCTGTCCCTACAGTCGCCATTCGATGGGGAGGTGTAGGGGTCGCATACATGCGACCCATGACGGATGGCGAAAAAAGGCCGGGTCGCATATATGCGACCCCTACAACAGAAAAGGCAATGACGCCGGAATGATGATTCCGGCCGCCGGATTCTTTATGAATCGACCGCTCGGCAGAAGTTGTCGATTCAAGTGTATCGTTCTTTATTTACTAACCTGATAAGGAGGAAATCATGAAAGCGAAATTCCGTTACCTCGGGCTGGTCGCGCTTGCGGCGGCCCTGGCCCTGACGCTCGGCGCCACGGCGGCGCTGGCCAATCCCTACGCGAAGTACAAGGGCAAGACGCTGGTGGTCAGCTGGCCTTCGAATTCGCACTTCAAGAAGGCCAAGCAGCTCGTCGCCGAGTTCACCAGGGAGACGGGGATCAAGGTCGAGATCGACTACTCCCAGTACCTCAAGATGCGGAACCGCCAGCTTCTGGAGATGAGCAAGAAGGACGGCGACTTCGACGTCGTCGCCTGGGTGGTGATGTGGAAGGGCGAGTACGTGGCGAAGGGCCTGCTGACGCCGCTGTCGCAGTTCTTCACCAGCCCCGCCTTCGTC
The DNA here is from genome assembly GCA_011523725.1 of Nitrospinota bacterium. Taxonomy (GTDB): domain Bacteria; phylum UBA8248; class UBA8248; order UBA8248; family UBA8248; genus Bin107. Next base: position 2,915 of record WTGD01000456.1, on the reverse strand, counting down.
GACCCGAACTACGACATCGACGATATCGCCGACGCCTACATCCAGAACGGCGGCATCGTCGGCGGCAAGAAGGGCTATCTGCCCGGCAAGTCGGGCGCGCTCTACGGTCTGCCGTTCGGCGCCGAGACCTCGATCCTGGCCTACCGCAAGGACGTGTTCAACAAGCTGGGCCTCGCCGTGCCGAAGACCTACGCCGACGTCCGCAAGGCGGCGAAGACCATCAAGGAGAAGACGGGGATGGGCGGCCTCACCATGCGCGGCAAGACCGGTCACCAGGTCACGGCCGCCTGGCTGTTCCACGCCGCGCCCATGGGCGCCCGCGTATTCGACGACAAGTGGCAGCCCGTCTTCAACAGTCCCGCCGGCGTGAAGACCGCGGAGTTCCTGCGCGAGACGGTGAAGTACGGCCCCCGCGGCATTCCGTCGTACAGTTACGGCGAAGCGTCCAAGGCGTTCCTGCACGGCGACGCCGCCATGTACATCGACTCGCTGAAGATCGCCGCCCGCGCCCGCGACCCGAAGCAATCGAAGGTCGTCGGCAAGGTCGGCTACGCGCTGCACCCGACCGACGTCCAGTGCGGCTCCGAGACGGGCGGTTTCGCCATGGGCATACCGGCCAACTCGAAGAACAAGGAGGCGGCGTTCCTGTTCATCCAGTGGATGACCTCGAAGAAGGCCGACCGGCGGATCGTCGAGCTCGGCGGCGACCCGATCCGCATCTCCACGCTCACCGATCCGGTGTTCTCCAAGAAGTACCCGGAATACCCGGTGATCGCGGAACAGCTCAAATGCGCCGACCCGGACTGGCGGCCGCTGATCCCCGAGTGGAACGAGCTGAACATCAAGGTGCTCGGCATCGCGCTGCATGAGGTCCTGACTTCGGACAAGCCCATCAAGCCGCTCCTGGACAAGGCGGCGGAGAAGGCGCGCGCCGTCATGAAACGCGAGGGCTACTATCAGTGGCAGTCGGTATCCAAGTAGCCGAAACCCCTGAACCCGCCTCCCCCGGTCCCGCCGGGGGAGGCGCTTCATCTGTGGACAGCCGCTTCCCGGAACGCGCGCCATGAGCGAACCCGCCTCTCCAATCGCAGCGAGAACGCCCAGGTGGATCGTCGGGTACCTGTTCGTCGCGCCCGCCGTCCTGCTCATGGGCGCGGGCCTCATTTATCCGGTCGTCCAGGGGTTGTTGCTCAGCATGCAGGACTGGGCGGTCGGCACGCCGATGTCCACGGCGGAGTTCATCGGCGCGGACAACTACCTGCGCATGCTCAGCGACGAGAACGTCCAGGAATCCATGTGGGTGACGTTCAAGTTCGGGTTTTTCACGATCACCATCGAGATGACGCTGGGGATCGCGCTGGCCCTGCTGCTGGAGAAGCCGATTCGCGGCGCGTCCGTCTTCCGGACGATCTTCATCATGCCGCTGATGATTTCGCCCGTGGTGGTCGGACTGGTGTGGCGCTACCTCTACGACGCCCGCGCGGGGTGGATCAACCACTACCTGGAGCTGGCCGGCCTCGAGCCGCTGATCTGGCTGGGGGAGCCGCACCTCGCGTTTTTCGCCATCGTGTTCACGGACATCTGGCAGTGGACGCCGTTCGTCTTCATCATCGTGATCGCCGGCCTCCAGGCGCTGCCCTCCGAAGTCCTCGAAGCGTCGCGCATCGACGGCGCCAACACGTGGCAGCAGATATTCCTCGTCAAGCTGCCGATGATCAAGTCGATCCTGATCATCGCCCTCCTGCTCCGTCTCATCGACGTCTTCAAGGGGCTGGAGGTCATGCTGATCATGACAGAAGGCGGACCGGGACTGGCGACGGAACTGCTCTCGCTGCACGTCTACAAGACCGCCTTCGACGCCCAGCAGCTCGGCTACGCGGCGGCCATCTCCGTCCTTTTGCTGCTGATCGTGTTCGCCCTCAGCCTGGCGATCCTGCTGATCAGCAACCCCATGAAAACCCGCGCCGACGTGTGAGGTGAAGGCGATGCGATTCGGATCCACGGATGCGAGAACGATTCTCCACTACGCGGGGCTGATCGCCTTGTCGATCATCTGCCTGACGCCCATCTACATCATGATCAGCACCTCCTTCAAGGACGAGGTGTTGATCTTCGACGGAAACCCCGTGTGGTTTTTCTTCTTCCCCACCATCCAGAACTACATCGACATCATCGGCGATTCGCACTTCGACCGCTATCTGGTCAACTCCATCATCGTGGGCGTTTCGGCGACCCTGATCACGCTGACGACCGGCGGCATGGCGGCCTACGCGCTGGCGCGCATGCAGTTCCCCGGCCGCCAGTCCATCGCCAACGGGGCGCTCCTCGTCCGCATGATACCGCCCGCGGTGCTGGCGATACCGGCCTTCGCGGTCTCCATCGTTCTGGGACTCACGAACAAGCTCTCCGGCCTCATCTTCTTCTACTCGGCGCTCAACCTGCCCTTCGCCATCTGGCTGCTCTACGGCTTCGTCAAGCAGGTCCCGATCGAGCTCGAGGAAGCCGCCGTCGTCGACGGGGCCACGCCCTGGCAGGTGTTCACCCGCGTCCTCTTCCCGGTGATGAAGGCGGGCTACGCGGTGACCGGCATCTTCGTGTTCCGCATCGCATGGAACGAGTTCATCCTGGCCCTGCTGCTCACGGACAGGACCACGCGCACGCTGCCGGTCGCCACCAGCCTGTTCCTGACGGACGCGGGCCCCGAGTGGGGGCGCATCATGGCGATGGGCACGCTCATCGTCATTCCGCCGCTCATCTTCACCTTCTTCTCGGCGCGCCAGATCATCGCCGGCATGACGGCCGGCGCGGTGAAAGGGTAGTCGGGAGGGGGTGTTGAAAAACCCCGTCAAGGGCAGCGAACACTCCCTCCCCGGTCGCGTCGAACCCTCATTCCTCAATCGGGTTCGACCCCCAAC
>WTGD01000224.1 GCA_011523725.1 Nitrospinota bacterium | reverse complement strand
TCGGCCTTCGCCCAAGGGCTCGGCCTCTTCGACTCCCCCTCAAGGGGGGAGTGAACTTCAAAGGCGTTTGTGCAACCTAAATTCGCTTACCGGGGCTTTTCAATAACCCCCAAAGGGGGGAGTGATGTCTCCTCCCTCCTCGGTCGGGTTTGGCCCCGAAGAATTGCACACGGGCCTCAAGGCGAAGGGTTAGTCCATCGTCGCGGTCGGCGGGGGCCAGCCCTCTGATTTGTTCTTGAACGAGAGGTAGATGAATTCGCCGTCGCCATCGTTCTTGAACTCGTGCTCGGTTCCCTCGGGGATGTGGATGATGTCCCCTGCCGTGACGGTTTTTTCCTCATCGCCCACGCGGAACCAGGCGGTACCTTCTACTACGTTGATGAGCTGTTCGCAGTCGTGCGTGTGCGGGCGGGCCAGCTTGCCCGGCTGGCTCACCGAGCGGTTGAGCGTGACGTGCTCGCCGATGATGATGCTGCCCTCGGAATCCGAAGGTCTCGCCAGGTTTTTTCGCTTCATCTCGTCCCAACGGTAAAACGGCATGTTGCTGCTCCTTTCAGGTAAAGTGGTATTTTCCGGTTTCAAAAGGCCTTGGTTCAATCGTTTCGTGATATGGTTTTCTTCTCCTTCACGTCGCGCGCGATGACGGTGTGGGAATGCTTTCTCGACAGCAGTACTCCGTGATGCAACAGCGGTCGAAGAGACGCCGGACCAAACGCTTCACCAGTCAGGCGGTTTCGAGATTGTTGTATCTGGAAGACAATCGGGAAACTGCGCGGCTTTCAGCATTGCCGGGCGAATATGCCGCACGCGACTCGCGACATCCCGCAATTGCGGAGCGATCGACCAGCGTCCCGGGCATACGACGAACACGGGCTTTTTTCGCTCTACGGACACCATGCGAATGGGCGTCACCAAATCGGTATCATTCGAAATCACAACGGCCACCTCGAACAATCCCTTCCAGGCATCGTTCAAAAGATGAACCGCGAGATTCACATCCGAGCCTTTCTCCTCCATTGTGTGGACTTCGGCGACAACTGCATCGGGCAGCGACCTGGCGGCCTTTCGCCGTTTTCTTTTTCCTGCGCCATTAATTGAAAACCCGCCCACCGGCAAAGTCTTCTCTAGGTCTGCCACTAGGTGATTGCCCGCCGGCAGCGTCACCGGTCTCGGCGTGTCGATTCTTCTATCGGCAACAGGCAGGTTTGTGAGCGGACGCCAGTTGGTCTTGGCGAGAAATCTCCCGAAATGCACCCCTACCTCGGGTAAGGTATCAAGCGCGCTCAGGTATACCTGCTGACGAGCAGGCGCTCCCGCATCCAACGCACCGGATACCCGGGCGGTGAAATAGTTGAGCCTTTCTATGGTATGACCAGCAGGAAGCAGGCGGTATGAAAGTTCGACCAGGTTGAGCCACTTGAATGGCGTACCCTTGAGCGCTCCGTAATACAAGTTGAAGCCATCGACGTAGACTCTGGTTCGCATGATTCCCACAAAAAGAGCAAAGGCCGCTCCGAAGAGTGGCCCTTGAGCCGACAGCACGCTGTCGGCGGATATATTATTCCCATGCTAGCATCAGATCGGCGCACACGCAAGCGAAAACGTCCTCAGAGCCGGGTATCCAATCGGCGGCGCAATCAATAAGACAGCAACCGTAAGCGCTTTTCCGGCGAAGAACCCGTAACTTCACGCCAGAGCCGCGAGAACGATCGCTGGACTCCCTGGATTCATTGACAGCGGAACGCTCCCGTCTGTAAGATTCCGGCCCAAGCATACAGAAAAGAGCGCTCGTTGAGAACGCGGCGAGGCGGTCGGTCATCACTGGAATGCGTCTCGGCGAGCGGGGTTTTTAGTTTCACGTTGCCGCAGTCTTACCTCACTTCATCAAGGAGAGTAAAAATGAAGAGAATCGTCATGATGTTTGCAATTCTGGCCCTGACCCTGCCGTTTCTGACGGTGGGCGACGCCTACGCCGCGCCCGCGAAATACGACCTCGCGGTCGGCAGCCTGGGCGGCACGATGGGCAGGCTGGGCGCGGGCCTCAGCGAAATCGTCAACAGAAAACAGAAAAAGATCATCCTCAACGTGACGCCCGGCGGCGGGCGCGCGAACCCGGCGCGTGTGGGAGGCGGAGGCGCGGATTTCGGTTATTCGTTCTCGAACTTCGCCGGCGCCGCCCTGGCCGGAAAGACTCCCTACAAGAAGTCCTACAAGCACCTCCGGGGCATGGCCGCTTTCTGGGATTCGTGCTACCACCAGTACGCCGCCAAGGAACTCTATGATGCCGGCATCAAGACCTGGGGCGACATCATCAAGTCGAAAAAGCCGATGAAACTGGCCCCGGCCAAGAAGGGAACCAGCACGGAGTACATCGCGAGCATGATCGTCAAGCATTACGGGACGAGCTACAAGGAACTCACCAAGCGCGGCTACAAACTCACCTTCCCGGGCGCGGGCGGCATGTCGCGCGCGATCAGGGCGCGCCAGATCGATTTCTACTTCCACAATTCGGGCGACCCCAACGGCGCCGGCATCCAGGCGGCTCTGGGCCGGAACCTCGTGTTCCTGGACATGGCGGACGACGTGAAGAAGCTGCTGGCGAGCCACGGCTTCACGCCCTGCCAGATTCCGGGCGGCATGTACAAGGGTAACCCCAAGCCCAAGGACTCGATGGGGCTTTCGGGCGTCCTGTTCACCACGACCAAGATGAGCGCCGACGTGGTCTATTCGATCCTCAAGATAGCGAAAGACGAGCAGAAATATCTCGGGGGCGTTCACAAGATCTACAAGAGGTGGGACCCCAAGAAGGCGGGCAAGAACGTCGGGATACCCCTGCATGAGGGCGCCAAGCGCTTTTACAAGGAAATCGGGGGCATGATGTAACCATCCCGGGGAAGAGGCGAGAGCGTGAACGAAATCAAGGAAAGGACTCCCCTGGACTGGCTCGTCCTGGCAATAGCGGTCGGGATGTCCGTCTATCACATCCAGATAGCCTACACGGGAGGGTATGAGCCGCTGTACCAGAGGGCGCTCTCGTATCTGTTCGGGATGTCCCTGATATTCATCATCTACAGGAAACCCACAGGAGGCGGGTGGCGCGCCGTCGTGACGGCCGTCGTCTGCCTCCTGGCGGTCGCCTCCATCGCATACCCTGTGCTTTACACCGACTATTTTCTGGATCGCCTCTATTACGTCGACCCGCTCGAACCCATCGATTTGTTCCTGGGAACCGTGGTGCTGTTGCTCACCTGGGAGGCGGCGCGAAGGACCATCAACCTCGCTCTTCCTCTGATATCGCTCTTCTTCATCGTATATTCGTATTTCGGCCCCTATTTCCCAGGGTATCTGGCGCACAAGGGGGCCACCTATATGCTCATCGTCGATCATCAGTACTTCACCTATGACGGCCTGTGGACGGCGCCGATGAGCGTTTTTTCGGTCTACATCTTCTTGTTCATCCTCTTCGGCGCGTTTCTGGACCGCATGGGAGCGGCGGATTTCTACGTGAAACTCTCCGTATCGATCGCCGGCAGGCTGCGCGGCGGCCCGGCGAAGGCGGCCGTTTTCGCCAGCGCCATGACGGGCACCATCATGGGCAGCGCGAACGCGAACGTGGTCACCACGGGTTCGTTCACCATCCCGATGATGAAGCGCACCGGCTTCAAGCCCGAGACGGCAGCGGCCATCGAGACGGCGGCCTCCACGGGAGGGCAGATCATGCCGCCCGTCATGGGGGCGTCCGCGTTCCTGATCGTGGAGTTCACCGGCATATCGTATTGGGAGATCGTGAAGGTATCCGTCCTGCCCGCCGTTTTGTATTTCTTCTCCGTCTACGCGACCGTGCACCTGGAAGCGAGAAAAGGCGGGCTGGTGGGCATGCCCAGGGAGTTGATACCCCCTCTGGGACCCATCATGAAGGACGGATGGTTCTACCTCCTGCCCCCCATCGTGATCCTGGGAATTCTCATGACGGGCAGAACCGTGCCCCTGGCGGGCCTGGCAGGCATTGCCTCCGTCGTGATCCTGGCTGGGCTCAAGGGCGCTCTGGTGTTGCTGGAAAAGGCCAGAAGGGAGGGGACGAGTCTCACGGAAGTGGTGAGCGAGGTCTGCCGCGGCCTTTGGAACATCGTCCTGGCGCTCGAGAAAGGCGCAATCCAGTCGCTGCCCATCTGCGCGGCGGTGGGCGCGGTGGGCATCATCATGGGGGCGTTGTTCCAGACCGGCTTGGGTCTCAAGTTCTCTTCCCTGGTCACGAACATGGCGGGCGACAGCCTGTTCCTGGGCATCCTCCTGGTGGGCATCGCTTCTTTCGTGCTCGGCATGGGTCTGCCGACGAGCGCGGCCTACATCGTCCTGTCCGTCATGGCCGTGCCCGCGCTCCTGGAACTCGGAGAGCCGTTCAAGCTCTCTCTGCTCGGCGCGCATCTCATCGTGTTCTGGTACAGCCTGGACAGTTGCTTCACGCCCCCTGTATGCGTGCCCGCCTATACGGCGGCGGGCATAGCGGACGCCAACCCGGCGAAGGCCGCCTGGGCGTCTTTCCGCACGGCGAAGGGCATGTACATCGTGCCCTTGATGTTCGCCTTCACACCGATCCTGCTGATCCGCCAGCCCTGGCTCTCGCTGGAGACGTTCGCTGCGGGGCTTCTCGGCTTCCAGGCGCTGGCCGCCGCCATGGTCGGGTTCATGTATTTCCGCTTCTCGACCCTGATGCGCGGGTATTTGTTCCTGGCGGCGGGGCTTTTGTTCTGGCCGGGCTACATTAACCATCTGGCGGGCGCGATCATGCTGGGCGCGGTGTTCATCCTGCAGAGAAGACGCCTCGCCGAGGAGGGAGAGCCCACGCCCGCCCCCGTGGCC
>WTGD01000227.1 GCA_011523725.1 Nitrospinota bacterium | reverse complement strand
TCGAGCCGCGCTCGAGCGCCGGGAAGATGTCGCCGCCCGCGATGAGCTGGGTGGAAACGCCTATTTTTTCCATGACCTTCGCGCCGAGACCAAAGAAACGCATCTTCAGGCCCTTCAAGTCGTCGATGCTCTTGATCTCCTTGCGGAACCAGCCCGATGCTTCGGGCGCGATGACGCCGCAGGGCAGCGATTTCAGGCCATGTTTCTTGTAAATTTCGTCCCAGAGCTTGTAGCCGCCGCCGTAGAAAATCCAGCCCATATATTCGCCGGCCCTGGGGCCGAAGGGAACGGCGGCGAACATGGCGAGCGCCGGCTCCTTGCCGTACCAGTAGCCGGGCGTCGACCAGCACGCATCCACCGAGCCCTTCGCCACGGCGTCGAAGCACTCCTTGGCCGGGATCAGCGCGTTGGGCTCGAAGAACCTGATTTTGATGTTGCCGCCCGAAACCCTGTCCAGACGGTCGACCATGGCTTTGCCCATCGAGCCGAGCTGGGTCAATTTGCTCGGGAACCAACTCGCCATTTTCCAGCGTATGCGCTTCGCGGCGTCCGCATCGCCGACGCTTGTTGAAACCAGTGCGACGCTCAGCGCAAAGATCATCAATCCGATCGTCATGAGTTTCCTGATCGCCATCAGCAGTTCCCTCCTTCGAGTTATACGTGTCTCAAAAATGGGGCACCCATTCCAATGCCGATAAGATGCCCCCGGTACCTCACACGCCATGTTTTCCCAAGATGAAATAGATTTTGGTTGCCACTATTCATTCTATCTATCGCTTGGTCGCTGTCAAGGGGTGAAAAATCGGGTGGTGAGAATTCTCCAGAAGTTCTCGAGAGTTCGTTTATCTGCCGGGTAGAGGGTGTGTTTGCCTTTGGGTTTATTGAGGATCGCTGGTCGTCAGAAACCGTAATAGCGCGGGTAGCCCTGCTTCTCCCAGAACCCGCCCAGGTCCTCGTTCGTGAAGAAGACGTAGCGCAGGAATTTGGCGCTCTTCCAGCCCACGTTCGTGGGCGAAGCGAGGCGCAGCGGAGCGCCGTGGTTCAGGGGCAGCGTCTCGCCGTTGTATTCATACGCGAGGACGTTCTGCGGGTGCATCGCCTGCTTGAGATCGAACGTCACGCTGTAGCGCTCGTGCCCGTTCGCGGTGGCGAGCATGTCGTCGCACAGGAAGAACACGTAGCGGCTCTCGGGCCTGAGTTCGTGCATTTCGATGAAGCGCGCGAGGTGCACCCCCCGCCAGTGGCATATCGCGCTCCAGCCCTCGACGCAGATGTGCTCCACCGTCTGCTCCAGGGCGGGCATCGCGCGCAGCTCCTCGAGCGTGTATTCGCGGACCCAGTGACGCTTCATCATCCGGCCGTTTCTGAGGTGCGCTTCGCCCACGACGAGCCGCCATTCCTCGGGCGGGGTTTCGATGATCCGGGAGTTCGGCGTGACCACCGAACCGTTGGGGCGCATCTGTTCGGGCTGGACGGCGCTTCGGGGGTAAGTGCGCGCCAGGCGGTGGTTGCTGTCCGTCATGAGGCCCACCTTGTGGTTCAGGCGATCGAACCAGCTCAGCACGGCCTGCACGCCGGGCTCCTCATTGAGGCGCGAGCACCCGGCCATGAAGGCGGAGGCGACGGCGAGGAGCATCTTCATGAATCCGCGGCGCGACGATGCGGGCTTGTTCCCGCCGGGAACGCTTCGCTTTTCGCCTTTTTTCATCTTCACCCTCCAGGCGATTCAGGCGGCGGCTTCAGCACCTTGAGGATGACCGGCGCGATGATCGGGACGGCAAGTACGAGAGAAGTGGGATACAAGATGCAGGCCCACGCCAGAAACCCGAACTCAAAGCGCGATATCCAGGCCATCGGCCCGCTCAGGAGATAAGCGGCCACAAGAGCCAAAACGGCGTTGATGCAGACGACGCTCAAAACCAGTCTGCCGACGAAAAGCCTGCGCTTCGCCAGTTTGGTCGGCAGGACGAATTCCGTTTGCTCTTCCGTACCCATCCCTCAGCTTCCCGTTCTCGCCTTTCGCCGGAAATCTCCGATGCGCCGTCCGCGCATGAGACCCAGCCGAATAAGGAGATACCCCGGCGCGCTGAACCAGGCGCCCGAGGCCTCACCGCCCAAAGCCGCGTTCATCATATCGGCAACGAGGCTCCCGAGCCAGAAGCAAACCACCAGGATCGCCGCCTCCTCGGCGACGCGCCCGAGCCTTTGGGCGAATTGCCTTTGTCTGGCGCGAAAGGCGTCGCGCTCCGCCTTGATCCCGACGATCATGGGCGCGAGCCCGCGCCGCCATCCGTGGGATATCACCATGAGGAAATGGCCGATCATGAAGACGACCAGAAACAGCATCACCAGAAAATGCAGGAACCGGCTCGGCTGATAGCCCCCGAAAAGCCAAGTCAGCCACCCCAGTTGGACGGGTTTCAGAATGGCGAGGCCCGTCAGGACGGAGAGCACCCCGGCCAGTATGACGACGTTGTAGGCGATTTTTTGAATCGGGTTGAATTTCCCCTCTCCGGGGGGATGATGAAAGGTCTGGACGGGATGGAGCAGCATTTCTTTTGCGCCGGCGAAATCCGCTTTCTTGATTCGGTAGTGCCTCCCTTCTTCCGTCAGGAGGAGCAGGAGCAGGAAGATCAACCCGTTGATGGTGTAGGGCCACATGAGGGCGAAGTGCCAGCGCAGCGCGCCCGCGAGCCACTCGCCGATGCCGAAGGTCTTCGTGAGGCCCTGGACGAAAACCCTGTAGTCGGCGCCCAGGTTGATGGCGCGCGGGTCGGCCCGGGTTTCCGCCCCCCGCAGCGCTTCATAGATGGCTTCGGGGTTGGGCATGTCCGGCCCGAACGCGGGGTACGCCCACCATATCTGAAACCCGCTCGCCATCATCAGGAGCAGGAGGGGCACGTTCAGCCAGTGGGTGATTCTCAGGAGAGACGAATATGGATATTCGGGAGCGGCCGGGGGTTTTTGCGTCGTTTCCTCGGCTTCCATCACTCGGCGAGCAGCTTCACGATCATCGCCTCGGTGCGCTCGTGGTTGCCCTCGCCGATCGTCTTGAAGCGCACGACGCCTTTTTTGTCGATCAGGTATTTCGTGGGCCAGAAGCGATTCTGAAAGGCGTCCCAGTTGGTGAAGTCATTATCCATCACGACGCGGTATTTGATGCCGAGTTTGGCCATCGCCTCCTCGATGTTCTCTTTTTTCCTGTCAAAGTTGAATTCGGGCGCGTGGTTTCCGATGACGACCAGCCCCTTGTCCTCATAGCGCTCGTGCCACGAACGCAGCGTGGGGATCTCCCGCACGCAATTGATTCAGGCGAACGTCCACATGTCGAGAAGCACCACCTTGCCGCGCAGATCGGCGAGCTTCACGGGTTCGCCGCCCAGCCAGGGCCCGCCCTTGAGTTCGGGCGCGCGCGCGCCGGGTCCGAGTCCCGATGCGCCCGCCTGGTAGAACGTCCAGAACACGGCGAGAAGGGCGATGGCTATGACGCAGATGAGAGTTCGCTTCATGGTGGTCTCCATATGGATAAGACGGCCTGTGAACACTTTAGGAGAAGGTTTGAGCGGATGCAAATACTTCTATACGATGAATCAGGAGATTCCCGGAGGGAAACTTGAAATTTCCCTTAAGTTTCATCCGTATCTAGCAGGAGGGGGATGTGAAACACTATCATTTCGAGGAGATGGAAGCGCACGATACGGGCGAGCGGATGATGCGGGTGGTGGCGGGCGAGCGCCTGACCGTGCTCCGCCAGACGATTCGCGCCGGCGTGGATATGTACAACCCCCATTCGCACCCGAACGAGCAGATGACGATCGTTCTGGAAGGCACGGCGCGGTTCGCGTGCGGCGGGAAAGAGGTGGTGCTCGGGCCGGGCGGCGTCGTGGTTTTTCCGCCGAACCAGGAGCATTCCACGCGCAACGCGGGCGACGGGCCGCTCGTTCTGGAGGAGATATTCACGCCGGGCGTCGAGAGGCTGAACGAACTGGCGCCCGGGGACTGAATGAACCGGAGAGAGACATGAGTCGTCTCACGATTACGGGACTCAAGAAAAATTTCGACGACGTTTGCGCGGTCGACAACCTCTCTCTGGCGCTTGAAGACCGGGAATTCATGGTGCTCGTCGGCCCCACGGGTTGCGGCAAGTCGACCCTCTTGCGCCTCATCGCCGGCGTGGAGGATGAGGACGGCGGCCATATCTACCTGGACGGCGTTCGGCTGAACGGCATTCCGCCGGGTCGGCGCGGGGTGCAGCTCGTGTTCCAGAGCTATGCCCTCTGGCCGCATATGAAAGTATTCGATGAGAAGAAATACTCGAACCTGGGCTTCGCGCTCAAAATCCGCCGCTGGCTGCCGGGCATCCTGAACGAGCGCGCCCAGGACGTGATGCGCCGAGTGGGGATCAGTAAAAAATGGTCTCGCCGCCGCCCGGACAGCCTGAGTGCGGGCCAGCAGCAGAAAGTCGCCATCGGCCGCGCCATCGCCATACCCCCCCAGGTCTTTCTTCTCGATGAGCCCCTGGCGAACATCGATCCGGTCGCGAGGCTCGAGGTCCGAAAAGAGCTACGAAGAGTGCACGACGAGATCGGGGCGGTCAGCCTGCTGGTGACGCATGATTTGTCGGATGCGTTTCAGATCGCCGACAGGATCGCCGTGATGCGAGACGGCGTGATCGTCCAGGTCGATACGCCGGAGAACCTCATCAACCATCCGGTGGACTCGTTCGTCGAGAGTTTCTTCACGAGCGTCCACCATGAAAGGCTGCTGCAGGAGTTTCGCGCGAGGCGCAAAGCCAGGAAGACGGAGCCGACCCCCGATTCACCCTGACTCGGGGTTTCTTAGAAAATCCCGCCACGCCGCCCAGTAGGCGGCGCCCCCCGTGT
>WTGD01000165.1 GCA_011523725.1 Nitrospinota bacterium | reverse complement strand
GGGAGGCGGCGTCGAGCCTGGCCTCCGCCATGGCTTCTTCTATCGCTTCGCGCGCGGCGGCGGCGGAATCGGGGTTGGCGGAGAGGCCGCTGCCCGCGCGCGTCATGGAGTTTCCTCGCGCGAAAGTACGCCCGGCGGCCCGTTCGTGATGAGCCTCGGTTCGCTCACCTCCTGCACGTCCTCAGCCGTTAAGCCTTCGGCCGCTTCCCTGAGAAAGGGGCCATCGGGCGTGATCTCGATGAACGCGATGTCGGTGAACAGCTTGGTCACGACCCTTTTCGCGGTGAGGGGATAGGTGCATTCTTCCAGGAGCTTCAGGCCGCCGTCTTTCATGGTGTGGGCCATGATGGCGTAGACCTCGCGCGCGCCCGCCGCCAGGTCCATCGCGCCGCCGATGCCGCCCTTGCCCAGGCCCGGCACGGTCCAGTTGGCGAGGTCGCCCCGGGCCGAGACCTGCAGCGCGCCCATGACGGCGATGTCGATGTGGCCGCCGCGTATCATGGCGAAGGCGTCGGCGTGCCCGAACACCGACGCGCCCGGAAGCGTGGTGATGGGCTCGCGTGAGGCGTTGATGTAGTCCTTGTCCTCTTCGCCGGGTTCGGGCCTCGGGCCCGCGCCGATGATCCCGTTCTCGGCCATGAACATCACGCCGCGCCCGGCTTCGACGTAATTGCCCACCAGCGTGGGTATGCCGATGCCTAAGTTCACAACCGCGCCGTCCGGCAGTTCCGCCGCCACGCGCCGGGCGATGTCGGCAGGTTTCAGGGCGCAGCTTTCAAGTTTCGGATCGGAGGTCAAGGTCTTCTCCTCTGACGACTCTTTGCACGTATATCGAGGGCGTGTGCACGCTCTCGGGCGCGATGACGCCGGGGGCCACGATTTCCTCCACCTCGACGATGGTGAGCGGCGCCGCCGTCGCCATGACGGGGTTGAAGTTCGCCGCCGTGCCCCGGTAGGTGAGGTTTCCCATGGCGTCGGCCCGGTGCGCCTTGATGACGGCGACGTCGCCGGGCAGGGGATGTTCGAGCACGGACTCGCGACCGTTAATCGTGCGGGTTTCCTTGCCCTCAGCCGCCTGCGTGCCGACGCCGGTGGGCGTGTAGAAGGCGGAAATCCCCGCGCCCGCCGCACGGATTCTCTCGGCCATGGTCCCCTGGGGGAGCTGTTCGAGTTCGATTTTCCCCTCAAGAAACAGCTCTCTGAACACGAACGCGCTCCTGTGGAAGGCGTAGCTGCAGATGATTTTCCGCACCTTTCCCTGCCGGAGCAGCACGGCGAGGCCGCGTTCGCCGAAGCCCGCGTGGTTGGTGACGACGGTCAGGTCGCGCGCGGGGTGATCGGCCATGGCGACCAGGAGATTTTCCGGTATGCCCGCGCCGCCGAACCCGCCCAGCAGAATGGTGGCGCCGTCGGGGATGTCGGCGATGGCGGCTCTGGATGATGGATACACCTTGTCGGAGGTCAAATCGTCGTTCTCTTGTTGAGGAAAAGTTCACGGGGCGCCGCTCGGCGCGGATTCCATTCTCTTTATGCGGTATCGACCCGAAAAAATCCAGGCGGACCCCCGGCTTGCCTCAGGTCTTTTAGTGCCATAGAGTGCGGTTTTCTTTTTCGGGCATAGTTTCTTTCTTCGAGGAGTGCGTGGTGGCGAAACGGCCCAGAAGGTCGCCGCAGGACAAAGAGCCGGAGAGCAAAGAGAAGAGCGTGGCGGGGCTTTATCTCTATTTCTCGGTCTTTCTCTCGGGCGGCTCGATTCTCGTGATGGAGATCGCGGCGGGGCGCGTGCTCGCCCCCCATTTCGGCAACACGCTCTACACGTGGACCTCGATGATCGGCATCATCCTGGCCGCGCTGAGCCTCGGCTATTCCATCGGCGGAAGGCTCGCGGACAGGAATCCATCCACGAAGCTGTTCTTCCTCCTCATGCTGGGCGGCGCGGGCCTGGTGGCCCTGGTACCGGCCCTGCGGGGGATTCTGCTGCCCACGATGGAGGAGAGCCTCGGCCTGCAATCGGGGCCGGTGTTCGCGGGGCTGTTGCTCTTCGCCGCTCCGGGGTGCGTGCTCGCCACCCTGACGCCCTTCGCGGTGAAGCTCGCCGCAAGAGGAGAGGGGAGCCTGGGAGCGGTGACGGGCAACCTCTTTACTTGGTCCACCATCGGGAGCATCCTCGGCACGTTCGCGACGGGCTTCGTCTTCATTCCCTTTTTCGGACTGAACGGCATCTTCCTGACGACGGCGGGTGCGCTGGTGCTGACGGCGCTCTTCGGACTCTATCTCTACGGCGATCTCGCGTCTTTGTTCTCGAAGCGAAACGCGCGGGCGAGCACGTTTCTCGGGGTCTTCGTCCTGGCCACGATGGGGACGGGCGCGGCCTGGCTGGGCGTCATTCCCGGCGTGGACAAGGATACGATATGGGTTCGCGAGAACATGTACCACATGATTCGCGTGTTCGAGAGAACGGAAGCGGGCGGCGTGCGGGTGCGCGAGATGTTCCTGGATCACCAGCCCGAAGGGGCGATGGTCCTGGGCGATGACAGAAAGTTTTTTTACGAATACACCCGTTTCCTGGAACTCGGGCCGCTGTTCGCGCCCCACATGAAGCGCGCGATCTTCATCGGCGGCGGCGCGTTCACGATGCCCAAGGCCCTTCATCTCATGAAGCCGGGGATGTCCATCGCCGTGGCGGAGCTCGACGCGGAAGTCGTCGATGCGGGGGAGAAGTTCTTCAGGCTGGGGAAATTCCCGAAGCTCGAGAACCTGGTGGGAGACGGCAGGCGTATACTGCGCTCATCGGGTGAAACATACGATCTGATCGTGGGCGACGCCTACCGGGGCTTGCGGAACATACCGCCGCATCTCGTCACCAGGGAGTTTTTTGAAGAAGCGCGCGCGCGCCTGGCGCCCGGCGGGGTGTTCATGCTGAACCTGATCGGCTACCGCGCCGGCGCCGGCGGCGCGATTTACGCATCCGTCTACCGGACCATGGAAAGAGTTTTCCCGGAGATACTCATCTACAGCACCGACCCTGCCAATCCCTATATAGCGCAGAACATCCTTATCTTCGCGTTTCGAGACGAGGACCCGGGACGTTTCCGCCGCGTGAGCGAGGCGATGCGCCGGGAGCCCAAGTTCGAGTTCGCAGCGCGCGCTCGCGTGGCGCCGCCGGGTGAGCGCCTTTATGGGCCGGTTTTGACGGACGACTATATCCGGTGGAGTATCTCATCGAAAAAGGACTTTAATTCTTCGCGGTCTGGATGCGATCCATTCACCAGCCGCGCGCGGAACCAGGAAGGAGAAGTGATGGCGAAGCACAGCATCGGTTTAATCCCCGCGGACGGCATCGGACCCGAGGTCGTGAGTCAGGCAGTCCGCGTCCTGCGGGCGCTGGCGAAGAGCGAGCGCGGGCTTGCGTTTTCTTTCACGAAATACCCCTGGGGGAGCGATTTCTATCACGAAACAGGACGTATGTGCCCGGAGAATTTCCTGGAGCGCGTGAGAAAACACGACGCGATTCTGCTCGGCGCCGTGGGCAGGCCCGACATTCCCGACCACATCACGCTGAACCAGCTCCTGCTTCCGCTGCGCAGGGGTTTCGACCTCTACGTCAACATGCGGCCCATCGTCTTGTACGAGGGGCTGGAGTCGCCGCTGCGCGGCTACGAGCCGGGCGACATCGACATGCTCTTCTTCCGCGAGAACACCGAGGGGGAGTACAGCCCCATCGGCGGCAGGCATTACGAGGGGCATCCCTCGCAAATGGCGGCCCAGATAGCGCTCTTCACGCGCATGGGCTGTGAGCGCATTATCGAGGCGGCGTTCGAGGCGGCGCTCAAGCGGAAAAAACACGTCACCAACGTCACCAAATCGAACGCGCAGGGCCATACGCTCGTGATGTGGGACGAGATTTTCGAAGAGGTCGCGGCAAGGCCCCGCTACAAGGGCGTCAAGACGGCGAAGTATCTCGTCGACGCCGCGGCTCTCGAGTTCGTGAGGCGGCCCGAGCATTTCGACGTCGTGGTGTCCACGAACCTCTTCGGCGACATCCTGACGGACTTGGGCGCCGCCATCGTCGGCGGGCTGGGGGTCGCCGCGAGCGCGAACACGAATCCCACAGGCGACGCGCCCGGCCTGTTCGAGCCCGTGCACGGCTCAGCACCCGACATCATGGGCAAGGGAATCGCCAACCCGGTGGCGGCGCTTATCTCCGCCGCCCTGATGCTCGATTACCTGGGAGAGGAGCGCGCGGCGAAGCGGCTCGACGGCGCGGTCCGCACGCATCTGGCCGAGGGCAACCGGACGGCGGACCTGGGCGGCACCGGCACGACGCGCTCCGTCGCCACCGACGTCATCAAGAGACTCTAGCCGAAAGGAGCGGTTCGATGTCCATCGTCACGAGGAGAGGGGACGATGGGAACACCGATCTATGGTTTGCGGACAGGGTTCCCAAGTATCATCCCCAGGTGCAGGCCTACGGCGCGCTCGATGAGGCGAAGGCGGCGCTCGGTCTCGCTCGCTCGACCGCGCCCGAATGGTTGAAGCCTGAAATCCTCAAAATCCAGAAAGACCTCTACCTCGTGAGCAGCGACCTGGCGACGCTGCGGGGCAAGCTCGGCAGGCTTACCGAGCGCGTGGGCGCGGAGCAGGTCGCGTGGGCCGACGCGCAGGTGGCGCGCTATGAGAAGGAGATCCAGATCACCGACTGGGTGATCTCGGGCGATTCGCCCTGCGGCGCCGCGCTGGACATGGCGCTCACCATCATCCGCCGGGGCGAGCGGTGGTCGGTGAAGCTGCGAGACGAAGGCTACATCGACAACCCCGATCTCCTGGTTTACCTCAACCGCGTCTCCGACCTCCTCTTCCTCATGGCCCGCGCGGTGGACAGGGACGTGGAAGTGCC
>WTGD01000050.1 GCA_011523725.1 Nitrospinota bacterium | reverse complement strand
GTATATGACGGGATTCGACTGGCGCTTCGGCACAGCCTGGCGAAATATCCGGGCCTCCGGATCCAACTCGCGGTTCGCGATACGAAGAGCGCGGCCGGGTCTGCGGGCGAAGCGGCGGCGGTCGCCGCCGAACTGATCGAGAAAGAACAAGCCATCGCCCTCATCGGCCCGCTCATCACAGAGGCGGCGGATTCGGCCGCCGGAGTCGCGAACCGCCTGAAAACCCCCATGCTCACGCCGTTCGCGGTTCGGATGCGCATGAACCCCGATTTCGCCTGGATATTCCGCAACTCGATCACGAACCGCCTCCAGGCCCGGGGCCTCGCCGCCCACGCTATCGGGCAAATGGGGCTGCGGCGCTTCGCCGTCCTCTACCCGGCGGAACGCGACGGAATCGAGCTGACCGACGCCTTCACGCAGGCGGTGGAGAATCTGGGGGGCGAAGTCGTCAAGATCGTTTCCTTCCCGGAAAACGCCACCGACTTCAGAAAGGAGATGCTCGATCTCGGCGGCATGGACGATCGCCGGCTGAACAGGCGGAGGCGCTCACTCGGCCTCAAGAGAACCGATCCCTACCAAATCCCGCTGAACTTCGAGGCGCTCTTCGCGCCCGTCCGCCACGAGCAGGCGGTGCTCATCGCGCCGCAGCTTTTCTTCTACAACATGCGCGCGGTCCGGCTCTTGGGCGGCAGCGGATGGAACGACTCCCGCCTGCTCGAACACGGGGAGCGCTACGTGGAGGGCGCGGTCTTCGTGGACGGATTTTTCTCAGGATCGGCGGAGCCCAAGGTCGCGCGTTTCGTGAACGAGTTCAAGAGCATTTTCGGCCGCGCGCCGGACGTCTCCTCCGCCCTGGGCTACGACGCGGCGCAAATCATCTTCTCGGCCCTGGCAGGGGGGGCGGAGACGCGCGAGGACGTGAGGCGCTACCTCGCCGCGCTCCGGGGCTTCGAGGGCGTCACGGGCCTGACGGACATGGGCGCGGATGGCGACGCGCTGCGCCAGTTGTTCGTGCTCTCGGTTCAGAAGAAAAAAATCCGCCATCTTCAGATGGTGACGCCGCACAGGAGGTTCGAGAGCGGCTCCCCCGGCGCGGCATGGCGCGAGGGCGCGCTGCTCCCCCTGGTCCCGAACCCCGCGGCGCAGTGAGGGGAATCGAAGCCGGAACATCCGGGGACTGTTGAACAACCCCTGATTTCGTAATTCGGCGAATGGGGCCAATCAGGATCATCTTCATGGGAGCGCTGCCGACCGTCGTAGGGGTTGTTGAACAACCCCGTTTCGGAAGCGGCGGTATGGAGGTTCACGTGGCACGGGAGGACGCGATGGTTTTGTAGGGACAGGCCTCCGTGCCTGTCCCTACGGTAAACAATTCAATGATCGGGATTCTTTTTCTCTTCGGAGGAAGACTTTTTCAACAACCCCTCCGCGGGACTGTCCCACAGGCCGCGACCTGTCCCTACGAACTTTCATGTTCAAGCAGAATATCAGTAATGACTTGCCTCGATGCTCCTATCCACAAACTCGCCTCCATTTTTATCTCTAAAAAGTTTTCCCGTGAAACAGAGTCAATTCCAAGCGACCTCATCAAGTTGGATGACAACTCGATGACTGCATTCTCGTGACTTAGAATCTCGACGTATTTGGGGATTTTCTCTGCGAATTTCAAACCGAAAGCATCCCCTTCCACCTCGACGATAATACCGAAGGTTTTCTGCATTCCGCCTCGATATGTTTCGAGAATCTCTTCCGCGTCATCGAACTCATACACCATATTCACTGTTTCATAGACCAGGGCGGTGACCAAAATCGTCAACTCGGACATCAAAAGAGCGCTGGCTTTCTTATGACCGATTGTGAAGGGGATTTTGTAGCCGACGGATTTCGCGAAACGATGGCGCATCTTTGGAGACACCAGCCCCGTCACGCACCCCGCCAGGCGATAGCCTATTTCCTTGTTTGCTCCTGTGTTCACACACCCCTCCTCTTGGAGATGGCTGCAATCGCCGCCACATCTGAACCTTCGGAGGCATCCTCCAGCCCTTCGTTATCGCCTGAATCGCAAGCGCGCATCGGGCATTTCCCATTCACCCTCAAATCTGGATCGCGCCGCACGAGATGGTGTAGGCCTGTCCGGTGATGCCGGCCGCCTCCTCGCTCGCGAGGTAAAGCGCCATGGCGGCGACCTCATCGGGCTTGAGAAAGCGCCCCATCGGAACCTCGTCCCTGTAGCGATTCATCGCCGCCTCCCTCTCCTCGTCCTGACTGGCGAGACCTTCCCTGAAGGCGGCGACCATGCCAGTCTCCACGAAGCCGGGGCAGATCGCGTTCGCGGTGACGCCCGCCGATGCCACTTCGAGCGCCACCGAGCGAACGAGGCCCAGCACGCCGTGCTTCGCCGCGTGGTAGGCGCTGCGGTTCGGCCCGCCGATCTTCCCCGACACCGAGCTTACCGCGATGAGGCGGCCCCAGCCGCGCTCGCTCATGCCCGAGACCGCCGCGCGAAAAGCGTAGAAGGCGCCGTTCAGGTTCACGCGCATCATCTCGTCCCAATGGGCGTCCGTGGTTTCCTCAAGCCTTGCGTGCGCGAGCGCGCCCGCGTTGGCGACCAATATGTCCACCCCGCCCCATTCCTGGCTTGTGCGCCGGACGGCTTCGTCCACCGCCCGGGAATCGCCCACGTCGCAGGGAATCGCCAATGAGCGCCTCCCTTTTTCCCTTATCTCCCCGGCGACCGCGTCGATTTCGGCGCGCGTTCTCGCAGCGACGGCGACGTCCGTGCCCTCGCTTGCGAACTTGAGCGCGATGGCGCGCCCGATGCCACGACCTCCGCCGGTAATGAACGCCCGCCTGCCCTCAAGCCGCATGGGCGCTCTCCCCTGTCCTCATACGAGCGTGCAAGGCCAGGTTATCGAAAAAAGCCTCCACCTCGCGGAGGACGGCGTCCATATCCTCCATCCGGTTCACTTGCTCGCGCATCGCCGAACCTCCCCGAAGGCCCTTCGTGTAGGCGGGCAGATGCTTCCGGGAGTGGAAGGCGGCGAGCCGCTCGCCCAGAACCTCCCGCAGCAAGCACAAGTGGCGAAGCGCCACCTTCTTCTTCTCTGCGAGACCGGGCGGCGGCGGCAGCTCTCCCGTTTTGAGCCAGTGAAGCAGGCGCGAGAAAATCCACGGATTGCCGACCGCGCCCCGCCCGATCATCAGGGCGTCCACGCCGGTGCGGCGAATCATGGCGATGGCATCCTGAGGACTCAGGATGCTGCCGTTTCCCAGAACGGGAACCCTGACCGCGCGCTTGACCCGCGCGATGGCGTCCAGATCCACCGCGCCGCTGAACATGGCCTGGCGCGTCCTGCCGTGCACGGTGATGGCCTTTGCGCCCGCATCCTCCACCGCTTTTGCGAAGACCTCCGCCGAGCTCTTCTCGACGGTGTCCCAGCCGGTGCGCATCTTCACCGTCACCGGGATGCGCACCGCGCGAACCATGGCCGAGACGATTTCATATGCTCGTTCGGGGTATCTCAGCAGGGAGGAGCCCGCCTGGTTCTTCGTTATCTTCTTGACGGGGCATCCGCAGTTCAAGTCCACGATGTCCGCGCCTGCTTCCTCCACCATGGCCGCCGCCTCGCCCATCTGGGCCGGGTCCGCGCCGAAAAGCTGGATGGAGACCGGCTTTTCCGCCGCGTCGTTCCGCATGAGGTCGTAGGTCTTCTGGTGCCGCCGCACGAGGGCCTGGCTGCTCACCATTTCGGTGGCCACCATGCCTGCGCCGTGCGCCTTGACCAGCGAGCGGAAGGGCAGGTTCGTGTAGCCCGCCATGGGCGCCATGACGAGGCGGCTCTCGAGCCTCACGCCGCCGATATCGAGGGGCGAATCGAAACCCGCAGGCGGCGGCGGAACGGCCTCGAGCGGTTCTTCGCATACGCTCGGGCCCGCTTCTTCGGGGCGCATCAGCTTCTCTCCTCGTTACCCGCGTTCATTCCAGGCCTCTCCCAGCTCCCAGGAAGGGTCCGCGTCCATGTCCGCATAATCCATGAATCCCTCGCGCCCGCGCAGTTTCAGCCTGAAGCCGCCCGCGCAGGCGATCATCGCGGCGTTGTCGGTGCAGTATTTGCGCGCGGGGAAATGGAGCGACCAGCCTTCTCCTTCCGCCCGCTCGGCGAGCCTCCTGCGCAGATACGAATTCGCGGCCACGCCCCCGCTCACGGAGACGGCGGGCAGCTTCTCCCGGCGAACCACCCCGCTCACCTTCTCCACCAGAACCTCCACAGCCGCTTCCTGAAATCCCGCGGCCACGGCGCACGCCACCTCTTCGGGCACTTCCTGGGGACGCGCCCAGGGGGGGAGGTTCCTGTCGCTGAGATACAGCCCTCTTTCTTTCTGGTAGTTTAACACAGCCGTTTTCAACCCACTAAAGCTGAAGGCGTAAGGCCTGTCTTCAAGAAACGGCCGGGGGAACTCGACGGGGGCGCCGCTCCCGTTCGCCTCCAAAAACTTCGCGTGCAGCCGATCGACGATGGGGCCGCCCGGATAGCCCAGCCCCATGATGGCCGCCACCTTGTCGTAGGCCTCGCCCAGGGCGTCGTCCAGCGTGCCGCCCAGGTGCGTCGCCTCGGCGTGTCCGTGCACGCGGTAGAAATCCGTATGCCCGCCCGAGACCACGAAACCGAGATGCGGGAACGGGGGCGGCGCGTCGTTTTCGTCTCCGGTGGGCAGATACAGGGAATGAACGTGCCCGTCCAGGTGATGCACGCCGACGAGTGGAACGCCCAGGCTCCAGGCCAGGCCCTTCGCCGCGGAGAGACCCACGAGCAGGGCCACCACCAGGCCGGGGCCGCGCGTGACGGCCACGGCGTCGATTTCCCTCACCGAAACGGACGCTTCCTCCAGAGCCGCCTCCAGCAC
>WTGD01000312.1 GCA_011523725.1 Nitrospinota bacterium | reverse complement strand
GCGTTCACCACGTTCTTGAACCCGGCCACGGGCTTGCTCGTGCGCATGAAGTAGTCCGCGATCGTGCGGAACTTGTGCGTGTTCATGGCGGCGGCCATGACGAGCGTCGTGCAGACGCCGAGACCGATTGCGATCCCCCAGTCGCGCACCTTCTTCGCCACAGGTGAAGGCACGGGCTTGAGCTCGGGCAGGTAGTAGAACACGAGCAGGAAGAGCACGACCGAGGCGGATTCCACCATGATCTGCGTGAGCGCCAGATCGGGCGCCTTGAGCAGCAGGTACAGCCCCGCGATACCGTAGCCCATCGTGCCCAGCGCCAGGATGGCCGGGATTCTCCGCCGGAAGAGCGCCGTGGCGAAGGCGGCCGCGATGATCATGGCCGCGATCACGACGAGGAGGAACGACGCGCCTGTGAAATTATCGGGAAAGACCTTCGTCCCCCAGTCCATCCGCCAGACGAGGTAGAGGGCGGCGGCGGTGGGGAGAACCATCATGTAGCGCATATAGCGCCTGAGGTTCCCGTCCTGAATCAGCAGGAGGATCTCCCAGGTGTTGTTCCTGAGCCAGTCGATAGAGCCGTCATAAATCCTGTTCGGAGCAGGCGCCTTGCCCCAGAAGCGGGCGCAGGCGTCCAGCGCGGTCTTTACATGCGCGAAGCCGAAGTATAGCGCGAGTCCCAGCGCCATCGTGATGATCGACATGATCAAGGGCGTGTTCACTCCGTGCCACAGCGCGAGGTGAAGCTCCACCTTCGCCCCGCCGCCCAGGGTGGCGGATGCGGCGGGCGCGACGATGGCGTTCTCGATAAGACCCGGCGCCAGGCCGAACGCGAGCGCCATGACGACCAGTATCGCGGGCGCGGCCAGCATACCCATCGGCGGGTCGTGGGGATGCTTGGGCGCTTCCCCTTCCGCCGCCTGCCAGTAGGGCTCGCTCAGGAAGCGCAAGTGATAGAGCGCGGTGAAAACCCCTGCGAAAACAGTCAGATACGGCCAGAACCAACTCCAGCTACCGGGACCGCCGGGGTGCAAGCTGACTTCATAGAGCATCTCCTTGGTGATGAACCCGCCCATGGGCGGTATGCCGACGAGGCTGAGCGCGGCGACCACGGCGAGTATGTGCGTCCTGGGCATGAGTTTTTTCAGGTTGCCCAGCAGCCGCACGTCGCGCGTGCCCGCCTCGTGGTCGATGATGCCCACCGTCATGAACATCGCCGCCTTGGCCGCCGCGTGGTTGTAGAGGTGCAGCGTCGCACCGATGATCGCCCCCTTGCCGCCGTAGCCCAGGAAGGTGACGATGAGCCCGAGTTGGCTGATGGTGCCGTAGGCGAGAATCGCCTTTAAGTCATAGGCGCGCAGGGAGAGCATCCCTCCCGCAATCATCGTCGTCATGCCGAAGCCCGTCACCACGTAGCCCCAGGCGGGGTGCGCGCCCAGGATCGGGTAGAAGCGCGAGAGGAGATAGATGCCCGCCTTCACCATGGTGGCCGAGTGCAGGAACGCGCTGATGGGCGTGGGCGCTTCCATCGCGTTCGGCAGCCAGATGTGGAAGGGCCACTGCGCGCTCTTGGTGGCCGCGCCCAGGATGATGAGCAGGAATACGCCGAGCGATACCTGGCTCGCGATGTCAGGCTCCAGCACGAGTTGGGAGAGCCGCCATTCGCCCGCCACGTCGCCCAGGAGCAGGAATCCCCCCAGCATGGCGAGGCCGCCGCTCCCCGTGATGAGGATGGCCTTGGTGGCGCCGTAGTTGCTGGCGTCCCTGTCCGACCAGAAGCCGATCAGGAAGAACGAGGTGATGCTCGTGAGCTCCCAGAAGATGAACAGCGATATCAGGTGGTCCGCGAAAACGACGCCGAGCATCGAGCCCATGAACGCGATGAGAAAGCCGTAGTAGCGCCCGAGCGCCTCGTGTTCGTGGAGATACCAGTGGGAGTAGAGGACGATGAGCGCGCCCATCCCCGCCACCAGGAAGCCCCACATGAGGCTCAGCCCGTCCACCATGAACGATATTTCCACGTTCGCGGCGGGAACCCAGGCGATGGCGCGGGTGAAGGTCTGCTGGCCTCCCGCCGCCCACTCGCCGTAGAGGCCGATGAGCGCCCAGGTGCTCACGAGGGGCGCGACCATGGCGAACCACGCGGCGTTTTTGCGGAAACGCTCTGCGAACCAGGGGATGATGAGGGCGGCTGCGAACGGGAAGAACACGATGATGAAGGTGTTGTCCAAAACGAGCGCCCTTCGGGAATGGTTTTCGTTGATGCGAATACCGGGCCTTGCGTTTTGCGCCTCGGAGATAATGGCATAATCTCATCCTTCGGACAACGAAGCGCCGGGTCGGCATGCGCCGGGCGCATGAGTCTTCGGGGGTGTTATAAAAGACCCGTATTCAGGGGTAGAGGAGACGCTCCTCTCGAATAGAGAAGCAACCCCCCCTACCCCCCCTTAACAGGGGGGCAAGAAAAAGCAAAACCTGCTCTACCCGGCAGGGGATGTCGCCTTTTTATACCCCCCTGTTAAGGGGGGGTAGGGGGGTTGCCTTTACGGGGTTTCCCTTTCAAGGGGGTTGCCTTTACCCTGTCAGGAGGGCAACAACCCCCTACCAAGCGGGACAACACGGAGGTAACATCTTGAGCGAGACGACCTACAACCTCTACGCCCTGTGCCAGGGCTCGCGCGTGTGCGACGCCTCCTGGCTCCTGTACTTGAGCGAATCGGGCAGGACGCGCACGCTGCCCTACTTCTTCTGGGTGCTGATGCCCGAAGATGGCGGCAAGCCGATCGTTATCGACACGGGTTTCAGCGAGGATGCGCAAAAGGCGCGAAACCCCGACTACGCCGACTACCGCCCGCAGCATGAATTGCTCAAGAATTTCGACTTGAAGCCCTCGCAAGTCGAGACGATGATCGTGAGCCACCTGCATTGGGATCACTTCGCCTCACCGAGGCTGTTCACCGGGGCCCGCTTTTATCTCCAGATGCGCGAGCTCGATTTCTGGCGGAGCGACGCGGCGGAATACCACTTCATCAACCATTTCCTGGGAGACATGGAAGAAGCGGAGAAGCTCCTGGAAGCAGGCCGTATGGAACTCGTGGACGGGGAGGCGGAAATCGCCGACGGCGTGCGCGTCCACTGGACGGGCGGCCACACGCCGGGCCACCAGATCATCCGCTTCCGAACGGCGCGCGGCTGGGCGGTGCTGGCCGTGGACGCGGCCTATCTCTACCGCAGCCTCGAATCCATGATACCGCCGGGCATCCACATCCACGTGGACGACGCCCTGCGCGCGCTCGAAACCGTGAAGGACCTGGCCTCCGCCCCCGACCTCATCTTCGCCGGCCACGACGAGACGGACCTGAGAAGGGAGGAGGTGTACCCGGGGGTGAGGTTGTTTGTGTGAGGGTCGGACTTCCCCGAGGAGGGGGAGTTCGATTACCCGACCGGGGAGGGGTCGTTGAAAAAGCCCCTGAGAGGGCAAAGTCAACCCCCCCTACCCCCCCTTGACAGGGGGGCAAGAAAAAACAGAGTTACTGTCAAATGTTGTGTATGGCCGTCCTGAGTTCAGCGGCCTCCCTGCCGGTTTCTTTTTCGCTCACCCCATCGACGAACCTCACGTCGGTGACCACATACGCCAGATGACGCACGCCGCCCAGCCGCCCCCACCGCTTCTCGGCGCTCATGGCGAGTTGATGCACGAGGCTCAGCGCCGTCTTCTCGCTCAGGCAGTTCCGCGTCTTCGCCGTTCGCAGCCGGATGGTGGCGAAGGTCGACTCGATGGGGTTCGTCGTCCGAATGCTCCGCCAGTGCGACGCCGGGAAGTCGTAGAAGGCGAACAACTCCTCGCGGTCCCGCGCCAGGCAATCGACGGCCTTGGGGTACTTCGCCTCCCAGGTGGCGCAGAAGCGTGCGAGCGCGCTCTCCGCCCGCGCGCGGGTGTCGGCCCCCCACATCTCGTACAACATCGGCCTCGCTTCGCTCTGAACGCTTTTGGGCAGCTTGTCGAGAACGTTCGCCGTCTTGTGAACCCAGCAGCGCTGCGCCCGGGTCTCGGGATACACCTCGGCCAGGGCCGACCAGAACCCCAGCCCCCCGTCGCCCACCGCCAGCTTCGCCGCCTTCACCCCCCGCTCCCGCAGGCTGAGCAGAACCGCCTTCCAGCTCTCCTTCGACTCCCGGAAGCCCGGCTCCAGGGCCACGAAGCGCTTGCGGCCGCGCGCGTCGCAGCCCACGACCACCAGAAGACAACGCCGCTCCCCGCTGCGCACGTTCATGTAGATGCCGTCCACCCACAGATACACGAACTCCTCGACACCCCAGTCCCGCTCGCGCCACGCGGCGTACTCGCGCTCCCAGCCCTCCTTGAGCCGCGAGACGGTAGCCTGCGACAACCCCCCCACCGACTCGCCGAACAGCGCCGTGAGCGCCTCGCCGAAATCGTTCGTCGATATCCCCTTCAGGTACAGCCACGGTATCACCGCCTCCACGCGCCTCGTCTTGCGCAGATACGGCGGCAACAGCTCCGAGCGGAAACGCCGCCCCGAACCCGACCTGTCCCGCGTCCGAGGAACACGGACTTCGACCGAACCCACTCCCGTCAATACCTCCCGCGACGGCAGATAACCGTTGCGGACAACCGCGCGGCGGCCTTGCGCGTCGTGATCGGCGTGTTCTTCCAGAAAGGCCGCCAACTCCGCTTCCACCGCCTGGCGGATGATTCGCTGCGCGCCCGCGCGAACCAGTTCGCTCAACTCGTCGCGAAAGGCTGGATTCCGGAAGGGAATCGTCGTATCTTCTCTCATGGTGGCGCATCTCCTTGTGCTGAATGACCGGGCTTCTGACAACCCTATTTCAGCAGGATGCGCCGCCTTCTTCAATTCAGCCCATACACAACTTCTGAACGTAACTC